>JAZLBY010000099.1:0-52280 GCA_045613965.1 Candidatus Scatovivens sp. | reverse complement strand
CCAGTTGCAACAAGATAATCAAATTCATCATAAGTTTCAAATCCTAAACTAACTAATTTCTCAGTTAAATCTCTTCTTTGTTTAGTTGGAACTCTTGATTTAAATACTGGGAAAAGATCTGTTGATGCATATACTTTTCTTAAATCTTTAAATCCAATTAAGTATGGAAAACCATCTTCTTTAGCTTTTTTCATACCATCAGGATTATATTTATATAAGTAACCTACACCATGTTCTTTCATTAAATATCCGATATCGTGTTCTCTCCATTTTACAGTTAATATTCTAATGTCTACATCTTCTATACTAACTATTTTTTCCATCGTTTTTCCTCTCTTAACAATTTTCTTACTAATTGCGCATCACTCTAATAAAACAACTATTTCTATTATACCAAAAAATGCTATATTATGCAAGCTTTTTGTTGTTTTATGTAAACGCACATGTTATAAAAAAGACCAACTATTTTGTTGGCCATTTTTATTAATCCATCATGTTTTCTAATTCTTTAATTTTATCTCTTAATTCAGCAGCTTTTTCAAATTCCATATTTTTTGCATAATTTAACATTTCATCTGTAAGTTTAGAAATAATATCTTCAATAGATTCATCTTTACTGATATTAAATTTGCTTTGAATATCTTCAACAATAGTTGCTTTAATAACGTCTCTAACAGATTTTCTGATTGTCTTTGGTTCAATTCCATTATCTTTATTGTATTTTTCTTGTATAGCTCTTCTTCTATTAGTTTCAGAAATCGCTTTTTCCATGGATTCTGTTAGTTCATCAGCATACATTATAACTCTTCCTTCAGTATTTCTTGCGGCACGTCCTATTGTTTGAATTAAAGAACGTTCTGAACGTAAGAATCCTTCTTTATCAGCGTCTAATATAGTTACTAATGATACTTCTGGTATATCTAAACCTTCTCTTAAAAGGTTAATTCCAACTAAAACATCAAACTCTCCAATTCGAAGATCTCTAATTATTTCCATTCTCTCTAATGCTTTAATTTCAGAGTGCATATATCTTACTCTAATTCCAGCACTTCTTAAATATGCAGTTAAATCTTCAGCCATTTTTTTAGTTAATGTTGTAACTAAAACTCTGTCTCCTTTTTTAACTTGTATATCAATTTGTTCCATTAAATCATCAATTTGATTTTCTGTTGGTTTTACTTCTATTTTAGGATCTAGTAATCCTGTTGGACGTATAATTTGTTCAACAACATTATCTTTTGCATTTTGTTTTTCATAGTCAGCTGGTGTTGCACTAACAAACACGCATTGATTAATTCTATCTTCAAATTCTTCGAATTTTAAAGGTCTATTATCAAATGCAGATGGAAGTCTAAAACCATAATTTACTAATGATTCTTTTCTTGCTCTATCACCATTGTACATAGCTCTAACTTGTGGAACTGTAGCATGTGATTCATCAATTAAAAGCAAGTAATCATCTGGGAAATAATCGAATAATGTATATGGTGGACTACCAGCTTCTCTTCCAGTTATATGTCTAGAATAGTTCTCAATACCTTGACAAAATCCTGTTTCTTTAAGCATTTCAATATCAAAGTTTGTTCTTTCTTCTATACGTTGTGCTTCAATTAATTTATTATTTTCTTGGAAGTATTTTTTTCTTTCTTCCATTTCTTCGTCTATTGTTACAATAGCTCTTTCTATTTTTTCTTTACTTGTTACATAATGTGAATTTGGATAAATCATTACGTGTTCACGTAAAGCTTCAGCTTTTCCTGTTAAAGGATTAATCTCAGAAATTCTTTCAATTTCATCTCCCCAAAATTCAACTCTAATTGCAGTTTCTTCTCTATTTGATGGGAATATTTCTAAAATATCACCTTTTGCTCTAAAAGTACCACGTTTAAAATCCATTTCATTTCTTGTATATTGCATATTAACAAGTTTTTTCATAATTTCGTTTCTTTCTTTTTGCATACCAGGACGAAGTGAAACTATCATATTTTCATAGTCTATTGGATCTCCTAAACCATATATGCAAGAAACAGATGCAACTACTATTACATCTCTAGTTTCAAATAAAGAAGCTGTTGCTGAGTGACGTAATTTATCAATCTCATCATTGATAGAAGCATCTTTCTCAATATATGTATCTGATGATGCAATATAAGCTTCTGGTTGATAATAATCGTAATAACTAACGAAATATTCTACTCTGTTTTCTGGAAAGAACTCTTTAAATTCAGAGTATAATTGACCTGCTAAAGTTTTATTATGAGCTAAAACTAAAGTAGGTTTTTGAGTTCTCTCAATAATATTTGCCATTGTAAAGGTTTTTCCTGAACCTGTTACTCCTAATAATGTTTGAAATTTTTTACCCTTTTCGATACCGTCAACTAAGTAATCAATAGCTTTAGGTTGATCACCTGTTGGTTTGTATTCTGATACTAATTTAAACATTTTTCCTCCAATTTAATGTAATAAAAGCTCCTTAGCTATAAAGGTATATTTAGTACATTAATTTAATTTCTTATAAAAACTTCAAATATTATATCAAACCAGCAATAAAAATACAATACTTAAATAGTAATTATGTTAAGTTTTACAAAATAAAAGAACGATATTTCTATCGCTCTTTTTGTCAATTATATTGTATATGAAAATTTACTCTCTTTCCCCTTGTTCTTTTGATTTTATTTTTCCAAATCTTTTTATTATTTCATCAGCTTCTTTACTAGTTAATCCTTCTCCAAAACTTATTCCATCACCATTAGTTTTTACAAGTTTTTCTTTTTGTTTATCATCAAGAGATCTATAAATCTCATCATCTAAAATAACATAATCTTCAACTCCAGGATTATCTATAAGCCATTGTCTAATTTCAATTCCTCTTTCATTGTGAATTAGTGGAGTTCTATCTAAATACATATTTCTTCTTTTTAATTCGTCTAAAAAAGGTCTTGCTCCTATGGTATATCTTGCTGATGCTGTAACAACTATTTTTGAACCAGTTTCGTTTACAATTTTTTCAAGCATATCAATTGTTTTTAAATCAACGTCATATTCCAAATCCGATACTTCTTTTCCTTTTATTGAATCAAAATATTTATCAGAATTTACAACACCATCTTTATCTAAAAAAATAATCTTCATAAGAACTCCTTTCTATTTGCAATTTAATTATATATCCATAAAAAATGAAAGGCAAGCAAAAACGCTTACCTTTCAAAAATTATAGTTATAAAAAATAAATTTATTGTTCTTCAACTTTTGAGTTAAAGAATTTCATCTTATCCTCATCAGTTAATTCAAAAAATCTAATAGATGCATTTCTTTTTTTCCATAAAGTTAATGCTTTTTCTCCAATAAAAGTAACTACACCTTCTTCTCTTCCCAATCTATATTTACACACTTTAAACGGTAATGAAATATTTTGTAAATTAGAGATATAAATACTTTCTAAAAATGGACAATTAGCAATTGCAAAATTAAATGCTGTATCTAAATTTGGGAAAATAATTTGTTTTAAATTAGTTCCTTTAAAACAATCTAATATATTTTGTGGTCTTTCTACCATATAAAGCTGTAAATCACCTAAAAATTCTACTTTTAATAAATTTTTACAATTTAAGAACGCATCTTCACCAATATTTTTAATATTTTTTGAAAATTCTAAACTTGTTAAACTTGTACAATTCTTAAATGCTTCATCTCCAATAACTTCAATCTTACCAAATGAAATTTTGCTTAATTTTTGGCAATCAGCAAATGCTCCATTTCCTATACAATTATATGTTTTATCAGGGCTAATATTTATTCCTGATGTGTTTTTTTCTTCATATATTTCTAATTCTTCTAAATTAGATAAATGTGCATTTTTATCAAAATTATATTTTGCAACTCCATTGCTTGCAAGTGTCAATTTTCTAGCATTTTGAGTATCATCTAAATTAAGTTTCTCTCTTGCGTATCTAATTGTACCATCTACGTATTCAATTTTAAATGCAGGTCCTTTATTTTTACCCCAATTAAAATCCATTTTTCTTTGATTAGCAGCTTCATTAATATTTAATAGCCACTCTTTAATAGATTTAATTATTGAATAATCTTCATATTTTTCAAGAGTTGTGTTTGCTTCTTTTTCTGGTTTAGCATAATGATGTTTTATTCCATATTTTCTAGAATCTTGTTCTAAAACATTTCCCATTATTTCAATATGATCATCTCTTGACCTTACATTTTTTATCATTAATACTTGTTGCCATAATTTATAATCATACAGATCTTTTTCAGTTAAATTTCTAGCTAAATCAGTAAGCAATCTTCTTTTTATTGAATCTTGAAACTCTTCTTTAGCTCCTTCAAATAATGTTTCTTTTATAGCATTAATTAAATATTCTTTTTTACAATATTTAAATACTTTATGATAATTTAAAACACCTTCAATTTGTAATTGATAAATAATAATCTCTAAAGTTAAATTTCCGATATGTTTATTATAATCCATTTCTTCAATAGGATTATGTTCTTGTGTCGATTCATTCCAATAACTAATATATTTATCTAAATTTTCCCATAATGTTTTTATTTTTTGTAATGCTTCTGCATCAATTCTATTTTCATCAACACTTTCGATAATATTATTAGTTTTTAAAACGAAATAATCAACATCTGATTTTAAACTAATTAATTCATATAAAACTTCAATTGAAACACTGTCAAAACCTCTTGATAATTCTTGTCTATCAAGTTGAATAGTTTTTGCTTTTTCTCTAATTTCAGCAAGAATGTTTTCAAACTCTTTAGCTTTATCAAATTGATTTAATACTTTTAGTTCATCTATTTTATTTTCAATTTGAGATATTTCTTTTAATAACAAATCAAATTCGTTTTTATTTATCATAAGTTTCTCCTACTTTTTCTTCTCTTTTGAATAAGTTTATATATCCTGTTTCACCAGGTTCTTCATCTAATATATGATCATAAGAAGTTATATGATTTACTTCACAATAATGATCTTTAAATCTTTTTTCATCTTTTAAAAGATTTCTCATATCTTCTAAAAATTTTGTATATGTTTCATCAGCAAAAAACATATTTTCTGAATCTTCTTCGCTATATCTTTTTGTTAGTCTTTTAAAAGTATAATCTAAATAATCATCTATTCTTTGTCCTGGATTTTTTCTTTTTCCTACAAAGAAACTTCTTATAAATACCATTTTTATACTAGTATTTCTGTCAGCAGATGATACAAGTTTTCCATAATCAGTTCTAGGTTCTTCTTCAAGAGATGAACTATGATCTTCAATTGCTTCTTTAATTAATACCCTTTCATTCTCTGAAAAGAATTTAGCAAAAATTTCATCTTCCATAAATTTTCTTCCAGCAATGATAGCATGTTTAATACCTTTTTCATGTTCTTGATGTTTACCCCAATCATGACATGCAGCAATAACATACATATAATCATCTTTTAAATCTAATCCTAAATTGTCTCTTAATGCAAATGATCGTCTAATTACTTCTAAAATATGAAGTATTCCATGCCCTTTATCATTTTTTTCATAATCTGGAAATATTTTTCTTTCAACATAATTTTTTAAAAGTGGATTAACATTTTTTGTATAATAATCGTATTCGTTAATCCCAACTGCACTTAAAAACTCTGTTTTAAATTTATCAAATGAATCATTCTCATCATCTCTAACTCTTGAAAATATTTCATTTAATGCACTTTCTAATGAAGCATCTTTATATGCATCAAAATATCTTTTATACATTTCCTTGTATTCATTGCTTGTATATTTTTTCATAATTTCAACATCCTTTAATCAATCTTCTCTTCAGCTATAATAACCAATCTTTCTTGTTTATTAGTTTTATCAACTAAAGAAATTGCTATTTCTGCAATAGTTTCATTTTTTGTTTTTGCAAAAGAAGAATCCGTTGCAGATACTTTTTTAACCTCTATTACTTTATATTCTTTTTCTATTTCATCATCATCAATAATTTTTATTATTGAATCTACTTTTATTTTCTCAACATCTCCAAAAGATTTTATCATTCCAACTATTGTAGTTCTTCCTACTTGATTTAATCCAGGTCCATATAAATAAGCTGGAGAATATGCAAGTGCAGGATCAGTTGTAACTTTTGAAGCAATAGGATAATTTATTTTGATATCTGGTATTTCAACAAATCCTACAGTTATAGTACCTGCTGTAATAATATCACCAATTTTATATTTACTTGCATCTGCAAAAGTAGTAACTTCTACATCCATACTTCCATCATCAACTAAAGTGTTGTCTATAGAAATATTAGTTGTTTGAATAGCTTCATTTGTTGTTTCATTTTCTATTACATCTGGTTTTACTACCTTATCATTATTTCCTCCTAATGGAAGAACTGCATATATTCCAAATGCAACTGCTACTATTACAGCAACAATTAAAATAAGTTTTATTAAAGTTATACCTTTTTCGTTTTTCATTTTTGCCTCCTTTGTACGTATTAATTCATCAATTATCATATCACTAATTAACAAAAAAATATAGTTTTTTATTAATTTTTTATACAAAAAAAGAATAGATTTTACTCTATTCTTTCACTGGTTTATAATCCTCTTTTTCTAATTGTTTAAAATTCAAACATATTCCTATTAATTGGAATACTAAAAGTATATAAATCATTACTTTCAAATCAATATTAAATATTAACACACTTAATATTGCAATAGTTCTAAAACTATTTTGAACAATCTCATAAGCTAAATTATAGTTATTATATTCAAATTTTTTACTCAAAGTATAAAACTCTTTTGATATTGAAATCTCATGCATTTTAGTAAATACTCCTTCAAAAAACGAAACTATCGCAAGAGCTATATAAGTTGTATTAGCTTTAAGTACGTAAGTAATTACAACTAATATGATACTTAGTTTTAAATAATTTTTCTTTTCATCAATCTTTTTACCATAAAAATACGAGAATCCTAATACAGATAAATTTGTAATCAAATTAAATAGTCCAACTGTTGAATAAGTATCTTTTACATAAATAACAATGTACAAAGAAAAGAAACATTTAATTACATTTAATAATTCATAAGAACCAAATAAATATAAATTACTAAATGGTATAGATTTTAATGTTTTAATCAAAGTAATTTTTTCATTATTTTTCTCGTGTTTAAATTTCATAAACGATAATGGCAAAATACTAAGCATAAATATAATTATTGATATCACAGTAACAAATTCAACTGTTAAATAATCTAGCATTACTGCACCAATATAAGAAGCAAATACAACACCTAAATGATTTACTATACTAATAATTGAAAATGTTGTCCCTATCTTCTCTTTTTCCATTACTTGAAGATTATAAAATCTTCTTGATATCCAATATCCCCTTCTATATAAAGCATATAAAAATGAGATAATTAAAATATAAATCATGCTATAAGTAATATTAGCAAGCATTATTTGTAAGCTTACAAATGCAATTATTCCTATAAATGTTAAAATTTTATTATTAAATTTTTTCGAAAACTCTATAAGTGGATATGATAAAACTAATGAAAACATATTAGAAAGTAAAAAATATATTATTACTTCTCTTAAATCATATCCAAATTTATATAAAATTACTGGTATAAAAACTTCTATCAAATTTCTAGAGAATGTTGATAGAAATACGTATAATTCAAATTTTTTTCTATTGTTCATATTTTCCTAACCTATAATATTGTTAATGATATTTCTAAATGATTCCATAAACGCTTGATTAACACATAAGAATCCAAATACGCCTCCACATAACGCTCCAGCAATATGTCCATAATGTGCAATGTTATCTTTTTTGCGTAAATCTTTAACTTCATCAATTATATAGAATAGTATAATAAGCACTAATGTAAGTGGAATTTTATCATCTACTATATTTACACATGCACTTAATACTATAAGCATAAATGCAACTCCACTTGCTCCACATAATCTTGTATCACCTTTTATATAATTAACTATACCTGTAACTAAAGCCGTAATTAAAATCATTATAAGAAATTCTATTGAACCATATTTTTCTTCTATTAATGGTCCTAACAATAATATCTTTAAGAAATTCCCTGAAAAATGATTCCAATCACTATGACCTAATATATGTGTAAATAGTCTAATATATGTTAAAGGATTTAAAAATGATTTTTTCTCAGTTGAAAATATATATTTATTTGCTGCACCAAAAGTTATTGTATTTAATATTAAAACAGCAAGTGATGAGAAAAAGAAAGTTAAAGTCACATAAGAATTATAATGAAAATATTCTATAATTTGTTCCATAGCCACCTCTTAAAATTAAATATTTTTTCCTAGTCTATAAGCTTCATTTTTTGAATCTGAATTTTCAGCATCTCCTGCTTTGTGCAAATCAATACCATAAACAACGCCTTTTAAAACTGGTTTTTCTAAATTATCTAATAATCCTTGTATAGATTTTATTGACGGTTCAATTGCTTCTTTATCGTTTTCCGCACAAGATGCTAAATAATAGAACTCTTTTGAGCTTAATCTTTTATAAATTGGTAAAATTCTATCAATAAATGTTTTTAATTGACCACATATATCATACATATAAATTGGTGATGCAAATACAATAACATCAGCTTTTAATAACTTTTCATTTATTTCGTTCATGCCATCATTTTGAAAACACTTTCCAAGTGTTCTACATGCATAACATCCCATACAATAATTAATTTTATTTTCTCTTAAACTAATTAACTCTACTTCATTTCCAGAATCTTTAGCACCATCAGCAAACGCTTTTGCAATTATATGTGAATTGCCATTTACTCTAAGTGTTGAAGAGATTATTAATACATTTTTCATAATATATTTCTCCTTTAAAAACTTATTGTAATCTTATCATATACTTAATTAAAAAACAATAAAAAAGTAAAGAGGACATACATTTGCATGCATGCCCTCTCTCCTATGGAGCTCTTATGATGAAGTAAACTCCTTTTGGAATTAGATTAAAGGTAATTCTTAATAAGCACAACAGGAGTTTGTCTGTCGCCGCTGCCAGTTGTAAGGTCAGCAAGCGAAGCCAAAAGATCCGTGATTTGTCTCGGTGTAGTTCCAAGGGATGCTTCACCGGTAACATCTTCAGTGCTTTTTCTCTTTGCGCTCTCAGCTGCAACAATTGCTTTGATTTCTTCTGCGGTTTTTCCTTCATTTGCACTAGCCAAATACTTAAGCTTAACTTCCTTAGGTGTTCCTGCAAGTCCAGAAGTTGCACCCAAAGTCGTTGTAGGGTCAGCGAGTTCCCAAATCCCTCCAACGGGATCCTTGAAAGCTCCATCTCCATAAACAAACGCTTCGATGTGTTTACCATACTCTGCAAGTACAGTAGCCTGAAGATCTTCAACAAAACGCTGACAATCTCTAGGCATAAGCTTAAGTCTGTTTCCAGACATCAGGTTGCTGCCATAAAGTCCAAACTTATCGTTATATCCAGAACCATCGATAGATTCTGTCATGATTTCAGACAAGTCGTAAACTCTTTCAGCGCCGCTTTCTGCCAAAATCTCTTTAGTCTGAGCACGTCTGTGAATGCTGCATACCAAGAAATCTTTGCAGTTGCAATACTCAGGCAACTTGCCGAAGTTATTGCAAAGGATAACGAATGCTTTCTTTGTTTTTGCGCCAGTCTCGGCATCTTCTACTTCGCATGCATTGTCATATTCTGCAATGTAGTTTTTGCCAGTGAACGGATGTCTCGGAGTACCGAATTTCTCGTAGAATTCCTCGGCCGTCAAGATGTCCTGATACAGATTGATACCACTTCTCATAATAGTAATATCATCAATGAATCTGTTTCCAACCTCATCGGTAGGATAAGTCATTGCGATATATACTCTTTTGATTGTAGGTACGGCAGCGATTGCCTTCAAAACGTCCATGAACCTGTTACGGCTCTGAATCGGATCTACAAGAACAATTTCACTTGCGCCTTCGAATTTGCGCATAATGTCCTCTCCGATTTCTTTGTGTGTAACAAAGTTAGCTTGACTGATAGCCACAACAGCTTCAGTAATACCAACAATGTCACCATCTTCGAACTGATTACCAGTCGCGCGTGCCACAGAGTCAATTACGATCCTTTTAAGATCATCTCCGGGCTGGATGACAGGAGTTCTTATTCCTTGCGAAATAACTCCTTTGCGGATAATACCATTCATCTTTGATTCCTCCTTATTGTCTAAATTATTAGATCAATGGTGCCTAACAATAGCGCACGCTATTGCGGCAAACATTTTATCATAATTCTATATAAAAGTCAATTTAGGGCTTTTATACAAAATGTTAAAAACAAACAGAAAAAAGATGCTATACTCCCGTATAACATCTTTTACATTTCAGGTTCTTCAAAACCTTCTCTTTCTTGTTGATTTTTTTGTTTAGTTTCTGATGATAATCTTTGTGCTATAATCCTACTGTTTTGATTTATTCTTGATTTATCTTCATCACTTAATTCAAATGGATTCTTAGATTTCTCTGAATTTTGCTTGTAAAAATCCCTTTCTCTATCAGATACATCTTGTCCTTTTTCTATATTATCTTCTATTCTTTCTACTTCGTTCTTTTCTGCTACTTCTCTTCTATTTGCTTGTATTGCAAAATCTTGAGCTTGAGTTCTTTCTTCTTTTTCTTCTTTCTCTTTTTCTTTTGGTATATGTAGTTCACCAGATTTTTCAAGTTCTTCTTTAGAAGTTCCAGCTAGTTCGAATAATTTTTGGAAACTTAATTTTCCTGAATTATCAAATACTTCTACAAATTCTGGGTTATTCTTCATTGTTTCTAGCATTGCTACTAATGTATTTCTATCACCTGCAGATCTTGCGTTTAATAATCTTATCGCTAAAGCTTTAAGATTCTGTTGTTTGTTTCCTTGTTCATTTATATTTACTTTTACATCTGATTCAGTATTTATTCTATTATCTACACCTTGTATATTCATTTTTGCTTGTCTTGCTTTTAATACTTCATTATATTTTTCAACTGACATTGTTTCCATCTCGTATTTAGGTATATCTTGCCCTAATTTTTGATATTCTAAAGCAACACTTACAAGTTGTGCTTTATCAGTTAATTTTTTTGTTTCCTGATGTCTTAATAAAACTACTTCCAACTCATTTGGCGAAATCAATGGAGCTTCTTGTGCATTTAATCTATTAGTAGTTAAATATATTGTTTCATCACTTATTCTTATTTGCTCATCTGATTTCTTGAAACCACGTTTATTGATTGATGGTATATCAGCTTTATTAGCTAAGAAATAATATGAATTTCTTTCAATTTTTTCCATTAATTTCACCTCCTTTATTAAAAATAACCGTATATATTAATTATAACACATTTTTTCAATTTTGTTAATATAAAAGCAGAAAAAGGCTACACTTATAGCCTTTTAGTTACACTTTTCCCTTATAATTATTATATAAATTTTCTACTTTAATTTTAATTTCTTCATCTATGTTTGTTTCTTTTTTTAGTTCAAAAATATTAAACCATTTTGTTTGATTTTTCTCATTATTTATAAGTTTTTTAGTAAGTGGTATTGCTAAATATTGAATATCTATCATGTCTCCAACTTTATTTATATATCTTTCAGTTGCAATTGGTTCTATTTTACCTTGAATAAAACTTGGACCTACAATTCTTATATCCACTCCTGTTTCTTCTTTAGTTTCTCTCATTGCTGTTTCTATAGGAGTTTCTAATCCTTCTATATGTCCACCTGGTTGTAACCATTTGTTTAATTTTTTGTTGTACATCAATAAAACTTCATTATTAGTGAAGTCAATCGTATATGCAGATGCACAATATTGTCGTTCAACCATTTTTATCCTCCATCAATTACATGGTTATTATATAACAAAAGACACATAGTGTCTAGCTATGTGTCTTAAAAATATTATTAAATTTTTATACTGGAGTTACTAAAGAATCTGTAGTTGTTACTAAACCAGCACTACCTTCTATAATTGGATTATCTCCGCCAGATGTCTCATCTTTTGGTTCTTCAACTACAGGTGGTTCATCTGGTTTAGGTTCTGGTGTTGATTCTGGTTTTGATTCTTCATTATCTGGTGATTGTTCAGGATCTTGTGGTGCAGTATAATTTGGATTTTGTGTTCCACACTCTTTTTTACATTCTTTAGCATTATTACTAAAATCATGTTCAGCAAGAGGTAATTCTGTTTCTTGTCTATTTCCATCACAATCTGAACAAACAGTTATTACAACACCTTTTTTAATACATGTAGAATATGTTCTTTTTATTTCTTTTTTATTGTTACATACATGATCTACAACTGTATTATTACCAACATTATTATTTACTGTATTTCCAATAGTGTTTGTATTAGTGTTAGTAAAATCATAATCTGGATCTTCATCTTCACACCAGATACAATATCCATTTTTATATGTACATTCTACTATTTCAAATGGTGTACTATCTGTTTCATTACATCCTTCTACAGAACATTTTCTAACTTCTTTACCATCATTTTGACATGTTGGAACTATTTCTTCAACAATAATATCAAATGAATGAGTATGTGTACTTTCTGTATGTGTTTTTTCTGATGTAATAATTGTTATTTCTTTAATATAATTTTCATCAACATATTTTTCTTCCATATCAAGGAAAGCGATTAATTCTTCAACTAATTTAGCTGTTTTCTTATTACTTGCTTTATAGAACCATAATGAGTTTAATTTATCTGATACACCAGGTAATTGCTCTGTTCTTATTGAAGCTGCATCAAATTTTAATGCATGTGGTACATAACCAAGCGCTTTAGTTAAAGGTATATTAGTTTCAAGATTTTTAAATACAGCTGTAGCAATTTTATTTAAATTTCCTAAACTACCTTTTGTTGTTAATTGACCAGCAACTGCTCTAATAAACTCTCTTTGTGTTCTCATTCTTCCATAATCGTTATCACCATATGATATTGGATAAGAAGAACCATCATTATTATGTCTAAATCTTAATAATTGTTCTGCTTTATCTCCGTTTATCATTTGAGTTCCTGCTTTTAAGTGAATATGCAAATCTTGTGTTGGATCATCATAGTCCATATCAATTGGAACATTAAATTCAACTTCACCAATTGCATTTACTATATCAGGTAAAACAGTGTTTCTTACTACCGCATAGTAATCAACTTTAATACCTGTTAATCCTTCAACTGCTGCTACAGTTTTATCTACACCTTTTTGATATAATGCATTGATTTTATCATAGCCACCTGCTGAAGCTTCACTTTTACCTACAAATGTATCTCTTGGAATTGAGAGCATAAAAGCTTTTTGTGTTTCTGGATTATAACCAGCTAAAATTATTGTATCAGTTAATGCGTTTGATATATCTTCACTAATTCCAAGAATAAGTACAAAAATAGGATCTTTATCTCCTACTACATCAGTTGCTACATTTAATACCGCTTGAGCTACGTCTCCGCCAGCTTTATATACATAAACTCCAAAAATAATTCCACAAATTAATATAATTGAGCCAATTATCGAAAGTGTTAAAATTACTTTTTGTTTTCTTGTTAATTTTTTTCTTTCTTTTTCTTTTACTCTTCTTCCAGATTTTCCTATTCTACTTGTCTTTTTCTCCTTTTTTTCTTTGTTCTCAGGAGCATCTTTTCTTTTAATTTTGATATGCTTTATTTGATCTAAAGTATCATCATTCATTTCTTCATTTTCTTTCAATTTTTTACCCTCTGTACAATCTATTTAATAATTTTTAAATACTCTTTGATTAATTCTATTGCTGCTTCAACACCAAATTTTGAAGTATCAATCATCAAATCGTAACCATTTTTATCTCCCCATTTTAAAGTAGGAGAAAAATAATTATAGTATGCAGCTCTTTCAGCATCAATTCTTTGAATATCTTTTAATGCATCATTTGCATTTTCATAATTATCATATTTCATTTTTCTATTAATCTTAAAATCCATATCTGATGAATATACAAAAACATTTAATACATCAGGTCTTTCTTTTAAGATTAAATTTGAGCACCTGCCTATTATAATACAATTTTCTTTTTCTGACAACTCTTCTATAACTTTAGCTTGCTCAATAAATAATTTTTCATTTGAAGGAATCTCATTCATTGTTGTAATACTATCTGCAGAAGAATACATAGATCTAGCAAATGAATACCAGAAGCTTTGTTCTTGTTTTTCATCTACTTCTTCTAAAATTTCAAGTTCTATACCAGATTCTTCTGAAACTTTGCTTAAAATTTCTTTATCATATAATTTTAATCCTAAGTCTTCTGCTAATCTTTGTCCGATGTATTTACCACCACTACCAAATTCTCTACCGATTGTTATTACCAACGTAATTCCTCCTAACTAATCTAAAATTTCATCTAATTCTTTTTTAATTTGATCTTTTTCTAAATCTTTACCTATAAAAACAAGTTTAATTATTCTATCTCCAACTTCTGGATCCCAGTTTTTAAATAATTCTGGATTTTCTTTTTTCATCATCTCTTTTTCTTTTTCAGGAGCTGAAGCAATCCATAAACCAGCTTCACCTACTTGCATTTGATTTCCTGCTTGCTCAAACACATAAGACATTTCATCTTCATCAGAAAACCAGATAATTCCTTTACATCTTATGATATTTTTTCTCCATTTGAAGTTTACGTATTGTTCAAATTTATTTCTATCAAATGGTTTTCTTCTTGCATAAACAAAAGTTGTTATACCATATTCTTCGTCATGACCATGTTCATGATCATGATTACAATGATGATGGTGATGATGTCCGTGTTCATGTTTTCCATGACAATGTTCACATTCTTCGTCTTCTCCATGATTGCATTCATGTTCTTCATGATCGTGATCGCAATCGCATTCTTCTCCCTCTTCATGATGACAATGTTCATGGTGATGATGATGTTCATGATGATCGTGTTCATGTTCGTGATCATTCTCATCATCTTCATGTTCGTTATCTTCTCTTTCTAATTCTTTAACCCAACCAGCTGAAGTTGCAACTTTTTCAAAATCAAAACTGTTAGTATCTAACATTTCTTTAATATCAACTTTAGCATAATTAGTTTCAATTATTTTAGCTGATGGTTGAAGTGCTCTAACAACTCTTTTAACATTCTCTAATTCTTCTTTTGAAACACAATCAACTTTGTTAATAACAATTGTATTGCAAAATTCAATTTGTTGAATTAAAAGATTTTCAATATCTTCTTCACCAATATTTTCTTTTACTAAACTATCTCCTGCTCCAAACTCATAAACAAGTCTAGCTGCGTCAACAACAGTAACTAAATTATCTAATCTACAAATTGGTGGTATTCCATATGATTTTGCTTGTTCTTGAAGCGCATAAATTGATTGAGCTATAGGAAGTGGTTCGCAAATTCCGCTAGCCTCGATTAATATATAATCAAATTTTCCTGATTTAATTAATTCTACGATTTGTTTCATTAAATCAACATTAAGTGTGCAGCAAATACATCCATTGCTTAGTGGAACTAAATTATTATTTTCTTCTTTAACAACTCCACCTTTTTGAATTAATTCTGCATCTATATTTATTTCTCCAATATCATTTACTATTACAGCTACTTTGTAACCTTCTTGATTTGTTAAAATATGGTTAATTAAAGTAGTTTTTCCTGCTCCTAAATATCCTGTTAATAATGTAATTGGTACCAATGTCTTTTCCTCCATTATAAAATTTTATATATTATATACCTAATACGCCTTATATTCAATAAAATTAACACAATTTATAGTATATTTTTAACTATAAATTTACCTTTACAAATACCACATAAGTATTTTTTTGTGAAATTCTTTGAAAGTCTTTGTCTATAATAAGTTTGCCCGCATTTTTCACATATAATTTGATACTTGTTTTTGTTTTCTTTTTCTTTTAATATTTGACCACTTTTCTTATAGTCTTCAAGTTTATTTCCAACTCTTGAAATATTATAGCCTAAATTATCATTTACCAGTTTAGCATACTTCTTAAATTCTTTTCCATGATTGTTACAATCTGGAATACAATGAATTAATTCATGAATAATAGTATTTTTAATAATATCTTCATTTAAATCCATTAACCATTTGCTAATTTCTATATGATGAGTATTAAATTTTCTAAAATAAATTCTTCTTTTAATTTTATATGCTGTTGCTTTATCAGGATTTTCTTGCTTACAACAACCATATCTTTTAGTTTTTCTTTTAGAAAAAGAAATAGTTATTTTTCCTATTTTTTCCTCATCTTTAAGATTTATACCTATTGAAAAAAGTTCATCTAACGATTCGTTGTATAACCTTATTAATTTTTCTTCCATTTAACATCCTTTTACATATTCTTATTTCTAATATATGACTCTGTAAACTCTTGCTCTAATATATCCATTAAAACTATATCAATGTATTTACCATTAACATATTTTTTCTCTCTAAATCTTCCAACTTCTTTAAATCCACATTTTTTATAACACGCAATTGCTCTTTCATTGTTTCCAAACACACTTAGTCTAATGCTGTGTAAATTTAAATAGTTAAATCCATAATCTAAAATTAATCTAATTGCTTCTGTTCCATATCCATTATTTCTAAAATTTTCATCTCCAATAAAAATTCCAAATAATGCTGATCTTTCAATAAAATCAAAATCTTCTAAAGAAACTGATCCTATCATAGTATCATTATCTAAAGTAACTATGCAAAAAGATGCTCTATCATTTGCATGATTTTCTAAATATTTTCTTTCAGCATCAACAGTATATTGTTCTGCACTTCTACCGATATAATCTGTTGTTTGAAAGTCATTCAACCATTTTGTAAATAATTCTGCATCCTCTGGAGATCTTGGTGATAAATAAATTCTATCTCCTACTAATTTTTTAAAATACTTCATAATAAATACCTCCTTTATAAAGCAAAAAACCAGTCTTTTAAGAGACTGGTTAATTTTATATTATAGTTCAAAAATATTGGCTTGAAGCATCATTTTAGTTATCTTACTTTTTTCATCTAAAGAAACTATCCATGTACTTCCTAAAATAGTTTTACCCTTTTTGTGTTCTTTATTAGGTTCACCAAATATTTTGCATAATTGCTTTTGAAGTTCTGCCTTATTCGTGTATATCGCTAAACAATTTTCGCCATATAAAACATTAATTGTTGTCTCTTTTTCTGTCTCATCTATTGGTTCTTTATAAACTTTACTCACTACTTAAATCACCCTAACTATTCTTTTTCACTCCTCTATTCGTTATCTTTCGTATACTTTATATTCTTCTGAATCTATTTTATCTCCTAAATATTCATTTAACAATTCTGGAGATTTAATTAAATTTTCTTTTTTTATTTTTGGAAGTTTCTTTATGTGGTATTCAAGTTTAGAAGCTAATTTTCTATCATTTGATGTCCAAACCATTTCCAATTTCTTTGCATTATGTCTAAATGTATATTTAGCACATTTTTCATTTTTTTCAAAATGTTCTTTCATGCGTCTTTCTAAATCTGTTGTTATACCAGTATATAAAGAATTGTCTTCACATCTAATCACATATGTATAATACATTATTTACCTAATCTTCTATTTAAATATTTTTTTGCAAACTCACGGATTTCTTCTATCTGTACTTTTGTTGAATCAAGCTTATAATCAAATGCATCAAGCATTCCGTCTATATATGATTCTTTTTCTATAACTTCACATGAATATTTAAAATTAATATCGTATATAAAAGCAACATATGAAATTATCATATCAAGTGCAGTTTGCTCTGGAACTCTTTTAATCTGTATTTCTTTCATAAATTGAGAATAATAACTTTCAGAAACGTATGATTTTTCTGTCTCTTCAATCATTTCTTTTGTTAAATACATTTTCTCAACTGATTCCATAAATATATCTAGTTTATCAGCATCTCTAATTATTTTAGCATGAAGTAGTTCTCTTTCATTAAGACCATCTTCAATTTTATATTTATTATGATTTCTAACAGCTTTTATAATAAGTTCATCATCTTTATCGTTTTCGACAAATTTTCTCAAGAATTCTTTGTTTTCTAACATTTTAGCTGCTTCATCACCATGATCGAATCCTGTTCTTTTATCAGAAAAGTTTTTAAATCTTTTCCATTGTTCAAATCGTGCCACATCATGTAAAATTCCTATTAAACCTGCTAAGTTGATTTCTTCTTCAGTCAATTCTAAACTCTTAGCAATTTCTAGAGCATGTTCCATTACTCTAATACAATGATATTTTTTTACTGAAATATTAGATTCAGTTTCATCATAGTCACTTACAAATTTAAAAAATTCATTTTTTGCTTTTTCTAAATCTATCACTTGTCAACTCCTAAGATTATTTTCAAAATGATTATATCCCTTTTTTCCTTATTTTTCAAGAAATTATTATTTTTTTGTAAAAAATAAAGAGGTCTCCCTCTTTACTTTATTTTAACACCTAATAATGTTACTAAATCTAATGCTTGCAATTCTGATATCTTTGCTCCTCTAATATCTTCTAATCCAACTATTAACCCTGAAATTATATTACTTGATATATCTATATCTTTTAGACTTGTTTTTATAAAACTTGCTTGTGTAAGATCTGAATCTATAATCTCAAATTTCTTATGTCTGTTTTCTTCAAAATACATATTCCTCATAACTGATTTATCAAATTTAATATTACTCATATTTGAAAGCGAAAAATTTGAATAACAAAGATTACTATCTATAATTTCTATCGTTTCAAATCTTGATTTTAAAAATACAGTTCCAGTAAATTTACAATTATTAAATTTACATCTTATAAAACTTGCATTTTCAAATGTTGTGTTAGAAAAATTACAGTTATTAAATGTTGAATTAACAAAAGATATTTTTTCTAAATTAGAATCTATTATTTCTACAAAATTAAATTCTACATTAGAAAAGTCTACGTTTATCACGTCAAGATTTATTATATTATCAATATTTTCTATTTTTATCTTTTCAATTTTTTCATCATTTTCCATTGCAGAATTGATCAATTCTATAAACTCAAAATGTTCCATAATTACCCTTTATTTTTTATCAAACTGAACTTCATAATCAGAATATTCTTCTGGTTTTAACCCAAATTTGTTCCTTATGTATATTAAAATTATAACAAATATAACAAGTATCATTTGTCCAAATATAATCATTGCATCTGCTGTAGACATATTTTCTATTAATTTAGAAGCTACAACACCAAAAATTACGCTTACTATCGAATTAGTAAAACTGTAAATCGCAAACAATCTTGTATCAATTTTTTCATTTGTAAAATTGCTTAAATATTTTGATATTAATACAGAATAAACACCAACTATCCAATATTTCAAAATATATAGTACTGCAATTAACAATAAAATTATAGCTATAGGCATATTTAATTTTGCTACATTACCAACTAAAATACATACTACTGATATTGTTATTGCTAAAAACATTAGCGTTTTATTTTTAAACAATGAATGTACTTTATTTTGTGCACTAGATGATATCGATGACACAATATTAAGCACAGCAAACAATATTCCAATAATAGCTGTAGATACTTTTAACTCTTCTATCAATAATATTTCATATGTAGCTAGTACGCAAATTACACCGTAGAAAACACTACCATAAATCAAAATAGATCTACATCTTTTTGATTTAATTGAAAATAATATTGATTCTTTTAATGATAATTTATCCTCTTTTATTTCTTCTTTTTTTACAATTACTGGTTCACTAAATTTCATTGACATTATTAATGTTATTAAAACAACAATTAATGACATTATCATTGGAAAATATGGATTTACTTCATATATAAATCCAGATACAATCATCGAAATTGCACTAAACGCATAATATCCAGATATCGCTTTTCCTTGAATATGTGCAAACATCTTGCTTTTTTCTTCTTTTTCGAAACAAATAGATTCATTTAATAACGCTGTTTCTGCAATGTCTTTAAATGCAAATCCACTAGCACTTAAAATTTCAGCAAAAGCTAAATGCCAAAAGTTTGTACTATTTATAACACATATTAAATATAAAAAATTGCATAAATTACCAAATATTATACCTTTTTTACGTCCAATTTTATCTATAATTATTGAAATTGGAATTTGAAGTATAACAACAAATAATGCATAAAATGTGTCTACCAAAACTATTGCAGACATATCTATTTTCTTAACTTGTGTTAAGAATAAGACATTAATTGTATAGAAAAACAAAAAATCTCTAGCTAAACGTCTATATCTTGGATATAACTTTAAATTTTCTTCATTTGTTTCCATTTCTATTCGTTAATTAATCCTCTCTTATTTTGATTAAAGAATAAAAGTTCAATAAATCCTGGACAATAAGGTATAAATTTTTCTTCATTGATTAATTGCATAATTTCATCTTTACTTGCCCAAGTTACGCATTGAACTTCTTCTTTTTGAAGTCTCAAATCATTAATATCTAAATTTTCATCTATTAGTAAATATACATCTCCAAAACCATCATCATAATTTATTGTTAGATAAGGTCTATCATTTGAAAAATCATGTATATATCCTAATTCTTCATAAGCTTCTCTTTGTATAGCTTCTTCACTTGTTTCTCCCGATATAGAATGACCACCAGCAGAAATATCCCATAAATTAGGAAATCTATTTCTTGTTGATTGTCTTTTTTGAATCAACATTTCACCATCGCTATTAAATATAGCAACATGCACTACTAATCCGTATTCTCCATCAGCTAAATTATTAGGTTCATCTCTTAATACTTTTTTACCTGTTAATTTTCTATCTCGATCATATACATCCCAAATTTCCATATACAACCTCCTTGTTTTTAAGGTAATTTCATTCTATCACAAAAGATTTTTAAAAAGAACATTTTTTTACATTTTTTTAAAAAACCTTTAATTGAATATCGTTTAAAAATATGATAAAATTGCTATATTATTTGTATTAGAGAGGAATTATGGAACTAGAATTTATTGTCAAAGATGAAAAATATTTTAATATAAAAGAAGTTTTAAAAGCACATTTTGAAATTTCTGATAGATTATTAATTAAATTAAAAAAGAATAAAAAAATTTATCTTAATAATACACTTGCCTATGTTGATAAACAAATTAAACAAGGTGATATTATTAAAATCGATATGAATTTCGAAGAAGAATCTGAAAATATTGTTCCAATTGAAATGGATTTAAATATAATCTTTGAAGATAATTATTTACTAATTATTAATAAACCAGCTGGAATTCCTGTTCACCCATCGATAGCTCATTATAAAAATAGTTTATCAAATGGTGTAAAATTCTATTTTAATACAATAGGTTTGAACAAAAAAATTAGACCTGTAAACAGATTAGATAAAGATACTTCTGGAATTGTTATCTTTGCAAAACACGAATATATACAAGAACTTTTAATAAAACAAATGAAAACGTCCATATTCAAAAAAGAATATCAAGCTATACTAACAGGTCACCTAACAAATAAAAATGGAAAAATACACGCTTCTATCGCCAGAAAAGATGGTTCAATAATAGAACGTGAAATAAATTTTGAGACTGGTGAAAAAGCAATAACATATTATAGAGTATTAAATGAATTTTATATAAATGACACACCATTATCTCTTGTTAATTTCCTTTTAGAAACAGGTAGAACACATCAAATTAGATTACATTCAAAATATCTAGGTAATCCTATTATTGGAGATACTCTATATGGTGAAAAATCAAATCTTATAAATAGACAAGCATTACATGCTTACAAAATATCTTTTATACATCCAATATCAAAAGAAAACATCATCTTAGAAATAGATCTTCCAGATGATATGAAAAAAATTTTATAAAAAAACAACGGGGATTGAGTCGCTTTAGAATCTGCGACAACAATCCCCCGTTTCGTCATTGGTTATCTGGTACTGGAGTGGTCAGTGCAACGTTCGACATGGAAAAGCCGCTTTCTGCTACCCTGGTAGGTCTCGCAAAAGATATTGTCTTCGCAGAGAGTACAACGAGTTGCATAACCGAGCTTATGCTCGAACTTTATAAACCAAATCCTAGCCTTGTGCTTAGTGATAAGCCAAAACCTCCGACATTTTTTCTTGAACTCCTGAAGCTTTACTTTCATCTGCTCCATTAAATTCACTCCTTTTTCTATAAGTCTTGTTTTTTTCTGTAATAAACATTATACCACACAATCGCACCATTTTGCAACTTTTCACATAATTTTTACAATTTATAAAGGTTCTAGTTAATTCTAGAACCTTTATTTTTATGCTGTTTCTTTTTTATTTGTGCTACTTACTTTTCTTTTTTGTTTTGGTGTTTCTCTTTTTCTGTTTTCATCTATTATAACTGTTGGTTGTGATTTATTAACAACTGTATCTGCAGTTACAATACATTTTGCTATTTTTTCATTTGAAGGAATATCATACATGATATCTCTCATTATGTCTTCAATTATTGAACGTAAACCTCTAGCACCTGTATTTCTTTCTATTGCTTTATCAACTATAGCTTCTAAAGCAGCTTGTTCGAATTCAAGTTCAACTCCATCTAGTTCAACTAATCTTTTATATTGTTTAACTAATGCGTTTTTAGGTTTTGTTACAATATCAATTAAAGCTTCTTTTGTTAAACCTTCTAATGTTGCAACTATTGGTAATCTTCCAACAAATTCTGGTATTAAACCAAATTTTAATAAATCTTGTGGTAATATTTGTTTAAATATTTCTGTTTTATTAATATCTTTTTTGCTCTCAATTTGAGCTCCAAAACCTATTGATTTTTTACCAACTCTATCTTTAATTATATTTTCTAATCCTTCAAAAGCACCACCACATATGAACAAAATATTTGATGTATCTATTTGAATAAACTCTTGATGAGGATGTTTTCTTCCACCTTGTGGAGGAACAGAAGCTGTTGTACCTTCAACAATTTTTAATAACGCTTGTTGAACTCCTTCACCACTAACATCTCTAGTGATTGATGGATTTTCTGATTTTCTTGTAATTTTATCAATTTCATCGATATAAATTATACCTTTTTGAGCTCTATCAACATCATAATCAGCAGCTTGAATTAATTTTAAAAGAATATTTTCAACGTCTTCACCTACATATCCAGCCTCTGTTAATGTTGTTGCATCAGCAATAGCAAATGGAACATCTAAAATTTTTGCAAGTGTTTGTGCTAGTAATGTTTTACCACAACCTGTAGGTCCTAAAAGTAATATGTTACTTTTTTGTATTTCAATATCACTTAATTCATCACTACTATTAATTCTTTTATAGTGATTATATACTGCTACAGAAAGTGTTTTTTTAGCATCTTCTTGACCAATTACATACTCATCTAAAACCTTTTTAATTTCAGCAGGAGTAAGCATATCAACTTGCTCAACTCTTTCTTCTGTTTCATAAACTTCTTCATCTATAATATCTTGGCAAAGAGCTATACACTCATCACAAATGTATACTCCTGGCCCTGCAATTATTTTTTTAACTACTTCTTGTGGTTTACCACAAAAAGAACATTTAACAATTCTTTCTTGTCCTTTTGACATTCGTCAAACTCCTTATCCTTATTTAGATTTAAAGCAATCTATAACTAATTTCTTTTATCAAGTATTCCATCGATTAATCCATAAGCTAAAGCTTGTTCAGCTGTCATGTAATTATCTCTTTCTGTATCTCTTTCAATTGTTTCTAATGGTTGACCTGTTTTTTCACTTAATAATCTATTAAGTTTATCTCTAGTTCTTACCATATGATCAGCATGGATTTTAATTTCTGTTGTTTGTCCAGAAAGTCCTCCACCACCGATTAATGGTTGGTGAATCATAACTTCAGCATTTGGTGTAGCATATCTCTTTCCTTTTTCTCCACATGCTAAAAGTACTGCACCCATACTAGCTGCCATACCTACACATATTGTTGAAACTGGACATTTTATATAATTGATTGTATCAACTATTGCCATTCCATCTGAAATTGAACCACCAGGGCTATTAATATATAAACAAATTTCTTTATCAGGATCTTCTGATTCTAAGAATAAAAGTTGTGCTACAACTAAGCTTGCTGTAACATGATTTACATCTTCTGATAAAAATATTATTCTATCTTTTAATAATCTTGAGAAGATATCATATGATCTTTCTCCTCTACTTGTTTGCTCTACAACGTATGGTATTAAACTGTTATCTATCATTTTTCTTCTTCCTTCCTTTGTTTTAATAATAAATGGATACAATTCTCCAATTACTAATTAACTATATACTAAATAAAAATTTTTTTCAATAGCTTTATAGCAAATTTATATCGCAAACTTCGACATAATATAACAAAAGACCTTGATTAAAATCAAGGCCCTTTTAGACTAAAAATTCATTTCTTTATATTTTCTTAAAGCAATAACTGCTCCGATAATTAAAGCTGAAACTAAAGCTGCTATAGAAATCTTTCCTGCTGCTGGTAATATTACATCTGCTGTTGTATCATCTTTTTTATCCTCATTATTATTATTGTTATTGTTATTATTGTTTTGATTATTATTTTGGTTGTTGTTTTGATTGTTATTGTTGTTATCATTATTTTCTACTAGTTTAACACCATCTTTATATATTTCAATATTTTTTGTAGTTCCTACTGAAATTGCACTTGTAACTAATTCTTTTTGTGCATCATCTCTTTTAGCTACTTCTTTTATATAAATGTATAACTTATTAGCTTTTGCTAAATCGCCATAATTTTTAACGTCTTTAGTATTTACTGTAAAATCAATTTGATCTGTTTCATATTGTATCTCAGAAATTTTAACCCAATCTACAATATTTTTATCTGATGTTTTATCTGATAAATAGTAATAATAATCAAATTTATCATTATTTTCTAAATCTCTTTTAATATCTTCAATTGTTAAATCCATAACAATATATTCTTTTTTATTTTTATCACTAAATGTATATGCTTTAACTGAATTTAGAACTGTTTTAGCCTTAGTAAAATCTGAATTTACTGGTTTTAATTCAGGTTTTTCTTCTGGTTTATCTTCAGGTTTATTGTCTGGTTCATCATCAGGCTTATTATCTCCTGGATTCTCACCTGGATTTTCATCATCTGGTTTTGGAGTTTCTTTTGGTTCTACTTTTATTTTTTGTTTTGCTTCTTTATCTAAATATTTTATAGTAACTTCAGTTTGATCTACTTTTAAATCTTCTCCATCAATTACTTCATAATCTGTAATTTGTTTTTTAGATCCGTTTGTATAAAGTGCTTTAACAATCATTCCAGTTTTATCAAAATCTTGTCCTTCTTTATATGTTGTTTTATCTGGTGGTGTTGTAATAGTAATTGATTCTAACACATCTTTTTCTGCTTCATTTATTGTAAATACTTTAATAATTGAATCACCACTTGGAATTTTTCCTTCAGATAAAGCTGATAATTTTGATAAATCAATCCATTCATCAGCATCATAACTAGAACCTACTGTCCAGAAAGTTTTTCCTTCTGTTAAATTTACTTTATCATAGATTGAATTTGGAATAGGAGCTTCAAGTGGCATATCAATTTCCTCTGATCTTGTACCTTCAATCTTCATTAACACAGCAAATTTATCTCCTGTTATTTCTAAAGGTTCAGCAAATTCAATTGTATGATATCCTGTCCCAAATGTTTCTGTATCGCCAGCTGCTAATTTTACTTTTTTCATATTAGCTTTTTCTATATTATCATTTGCTGTATTTGCATAAACTGAAACAGTATAAGTTTCTGGTGCAAATATTGATACGCCTGTTATGTATTCTTTTTTATCTGATTCTTTATCAAATTTACTTGCTAAATAAGTAGTATCTACTGATAAAGGTAAACAGATTGTCATACCGTTTTCATCATATTGATATAAATGATCATAAGTAACTTTATCATCTGCTTTTTGAATACCATTTAATGTTTTATATACATTAACATCTTCATATGAAATGTAAACAAATCCTTTATCTCCAATTACTAAATATGCACTATCTCCATCAATTCCATATCCTAATTCAGTAAATATAGCTTTTGCAATCTCATTAGGAATTAATGAAGCACTTGTCCATCCTCTACTAATACATTCTTCTTTTAAAGCTTCAAAAATGATTGCTTTCATTTCTTCCATAGAATATGTTTGTTTTGTTCCCCAAGAATTTCTTGCTATCCATGCACCTTTATTCTTTGGTCTATGTAATTCATTAAAGTTTTCTACTGGATAATTGTCATCCCATCCAACTATTATAACGTCATGATTTTGTGGACAATTTTCTTCACTATCAGCATACATTGCTCCAGTATCATTATTATAATAATCTGATAAAATTTGAGCTCCATGTATACCGGCTTCTATAGCACCATATTGTTTAATATGTTGTTTCATTTCATTTTTAATTTCTGTTGTATCTTCTTTTGATGATTGTGGTGGGAAAACAACTGTATCATAAAGTTGTGTTACAACTTCTTTATTTTCGATTTCACTAATATCTATTTCATTTAATTCATTAATAAAAGGCATATCTTTTTCTTGAATAGCCCCCATACTATTACTTAGATATGAAGTTGATATTAAATAATTTCCACCTTTACCTAGTGGTCTATTTAAACCAAATTTATTAATTTTTCCATTTTTAAATTCTCTACTTGCACTATACTCCATATGTCTTTCTGATAAATCATAAACTTTAGCTTCTTTATCATTATAATAATTAGTTAATGCTAAATTTGATTCAAGAACACCTAATGAAGCAAATGCCCAACATGAACCTGTTTGCATTTGATTTCTAACAACCATATTTTCAGGTATATAATCTTGAAGAGTGAATCTTGATTCTAATGTACTTCCAACAGCTTGTACTATATCTATTGGATTTTTAGATTCATAATTTGTGTTTAATACTTCAAATGGAACTGGTGTATTAACTTTCATTTTTTCATCATTTGAAAGTTCAAGCCATTTATTAAATTCACTTGAATATTCAACCTCTCCAACTGTTTCTAATATATCTTTTGTGCTAGCAAAAACTGTTGTATTAGTTGCTACAGTTAGAATTGCTAAAATCAATATTAATAAAAATTTCTTAAGTTTACTCACTTTGCTTTTCCCCCTAATACACTTAATCATTTTTATTATATCTATACTATTTAAAAAAGTAAATTAATTTTTAGAAATATTTTTAAAGCATTTTTTACCAACAAACAAAAAGCCGTAATCTCAATCGATTACGGCTTTTTTACATTTTAATTACTCAGCTTTTTTTGTTGATTTTTTTGTTGTTGTTTTTTTCTCAGCTTTTTCTTCTCCATCTTCAGCTTTTTTAGCTGTAGTTTTTTTAGTAGCTTTTTTCTCTACTTTTGCTTCTGGAGCATCAACTACTTTTACTTTTGCATTTTCAACTATTAATGCAATTGCTTTTTCTGAAATAACGTTTTGTTTAATGTGTCCCATTAAATCATCATTATTTTTTAATTCTTCAACTTTTCTTCCATAGCTTTCAGCTAATTCTGCGACTTTAGCTTCAACTTCAGCGTCTGTAGCTTCGATTTTAGCATCTTTGCAAACTGCTTCTAAAACTAATCTCATTTTAATTGAATCTTTAGCTGGTTCTTCTGATTCTCTTCTGAAGTCAGCTTTTGTTCTTCCTAACATTTGTAAGTATTGTTCGAAGTTAATTCCTTGGTAAGAAAGTCTTCTATTCATATCTTCTTCCATGTTATCTAATTCTAATTCAATCATTCCTTGTGGAATTTCAACTTCTGAAACGTTAGCAACTTCTCTAACAGCTTTTTCTTCTAATTCAGCTTTTGATTGATCAGCATATTGTTGTTCTTTTTTAGCTTTTAAATCAGCTTTTAATTCTGCTAATGTATCAAATTCGCTAACATCTTTAGCAAATTCATCATCTATTTTTGGTAATTCTTTTTGTTTGATTTCATGAACTGTAACTTTAAAGATTGCATCTTTTCCAGCTAAATCTTTTGAAAAATAATCTTCTGGGAATTTAACACTGATATCTTTAACTTCTTCAGCTTTCATTCCAATAACTTGATCTTCAAATCCTGGAATAAATGTATTGCTTCCTAATTCTAATTCATGGTTTTCAGCTTTTCCACCTTCAAATTCTACACCATCTACTGATCCTACGAAATCAATAACTGCTGTATCACCTTTTTTTGCTGCTCTATCTGTTACAGCAATCATTCTGCTGTTACGTTCAGCCATTGAGTTGATTTGAGCATCAACTTCTTCGTCTGTTACTTTATATTCTACTTTTTCTACTGAAATTCCTTTATATTTACCTAATTTAACTTCTGGTTTTAAAGCAACAACAGCTGTAAAAACTAAATCTTTTCCTTTTCCAATTTGTACTATATCTATTTGTGGTTTGCTAACTACTTCTAATTTTTCACTTGTAATAGCTTCATCATAAGCTGCTGGAGCAACTTCATTGAAAGCATCTTCATAAAAGATTTCATCTCCATAGTATTTTTCAACTATATTCATTGGAGCTTTTCCTTTTCTGAATCCAGGAATATTGAAATATTTAGCATTTTTATTAAATACTGTTTTAATTCCTTGATCAAATACTTTTGCATCAACTGTAATTTCTAATTTTACTTCATTTTTATTTTCTGTCTTTTCTACTTTAACACTCATTTTATTTCCTCCAATTTCTTTCTATTAAACAATAGCCTTTATATTATATCACAAACAAAATAAAATGCAAGCTTTTTTTGTTTATTTCACAATGTTTCATACTCTTTTTTGTCTTAAAAGAATACAAAAAGAGACTGCCTTTTGACAAGGCAGCCTCTCTTTTATGATTTTTGCAGGAATTATTCCCAAAAACCACCATCTTTAGTAACTTCATGAAGATCGTTAATGTCAATGATACCATCAGTACCATCTACAGAAATGCCAGAGACATATACTTTAACGGTACCATCAGTCATCAAAAGCAGCGGTTGAGAGCATTCTTCCCACCCCATACAGTAATCGGTCTCAATCACAAGTTTCACATCCTGTGCGATTAACTTAACCCCATTTTCTACTTCAGGAGCATAACAACCGTAATCACGGACTGCATATACATCATTTCCAGAACGGAAAATATATCCTTCATTAGCAGAAAGGCCAGTATAAATCGATTCAGTAGGAACCTCATGTTCTCTGAGAAGCAAACCGAACATCCAGATCTTAACACTACCAGTGGTTTCATTGTAAGTCACCGCAAAGTAGGAATTGCTGTTGATGATTTCATCACCCTCAGAAGGATCACAATGGACGTTGTAATCAGTAAAAGTAAACTTAACACTACGCCAATCGTTTCTCCTAAGGTTAATTTTGCAAAGCATGCCACCATCATCAGTGTACCAAAGTTGCTTTACATCGCCGGTGTTGAAAAGCACAGGACATTCATACCAAGGTACAAATGCACCATAACCATCTTCTGCGTATACACATCTTTCTTCCGGTTCGTAGTCTAGACCATACTCTTCGTAGGCTTCAACTTCAACAAAAGGAACAAAGTATTCACCACCCATGATTGGATGATTATCTCGCATACGCACTTCAAATCGGTACATATCAAGGGCATCTTGTTCATCTCGAGGCAATTCGAGAAGTTCGGTTCTATCCAAAAGGTCAACATAGGTCGTTTCAGAAGATTCGGTATCAGTCGGTATCGGACATGCCAAAGCATTGGTCACAGTCGTAGTAGAAAACAGAATCACGAGAGTCAAAACGAGAGTGAAAACCAGACTCATCTTCTTCATTAGATCTTACCTCTTTTCTTATTGTGCTGGGATGTTATGAATGATTAGCATAATTCCAAATTGAAAAGAACTCCTTCCAATATCTTTTCTAATAATTATATTTAGAAATTTATGCAAAACATCATATAATAATTATACCACAATTTACATAAAAATACAAAAAAGCTACCAGTTTGACTGGTAGCTTAATATATTTAATTAGTCTCCTAAACACATTCCTAAGTCTCTAGCGATTCTAATTAGATCATCATCCATTTTAATTTTTCTAATATTACTTTCTTTTGTATTACCTGAAGCTGCTCCAACAACTTTGTTATTTCCAACAACTTCCTCTAATGTAACGTAATCCATTTTTCCGTTTTTATATGTTACTAATACATTAAATATTCCTTGCATTGCAAGTTCCATTGCTTTACATCCATATTTTGTAGATAAAACTCTATCAAAAGCTGAAGGTGTTCCACCTCTTTGAACATAACCTAATGTTGTGTTTCTAGCTGCCATACCTGTTAATTCTTCAAGTTCTGCTGCTATTTTTTCTCCAACACCACCAAGTCTAATGTTATCTAATCCAGCACCATCATTTAATGTTTTCTTAACTGTAATTGTTCCATCTTTTGGCATAGCTCCTTCAGATGCAACTACTATAGTAAATTCTTTTCCTCTTGCTCTTCTTTCATTTACTTTTTCAACAACTTTATTAATATCATATGGTATTTCTGGTATTAAAGCAACGTCAGCACCACCAGCAATAGCTGATTCTAAAGCTAACCATCCTGCATATCTTCCCATAACTTCAAGTACCATTATTCTATGATGAGCTTCAGCTGTTGTGTGTAATCTATCTAATGCTTCAGATGCTACTGATACAGCTGTATTATATCCAAATGTCATATCTGTTGATGCAACATCGTTATCAATTGTTTTAGGAACTCCTATACAATTAACTCCTTTTAATGAAAAATCTCTACTTGATTTTTGTGTTCCATCTCCACCTAAAGTAAATATGCAATCAAATCCTGCATTTCTAATGTTTTCTACACAAACATCAGATAAATCTTTATATTCAACAGTTCCATCTGGATTTGTAACCTTATAATTAAATACATTTGTTGCATTTGATGTTCCTATTATAGTACCACCTTTTGTTAATAATCCTGATGCATTTCCTTGTAAATCTAACTTAACATAGTTATTATGCAATAACCCTTTATAACCTTCTATAAATCCGTAACATTCAACTCCATAAGTTCTTGCTGTTTTAACAATTGCTCTAATTACAGCATTTAATCCAGGTGCATCTCCACCATTTGTTAGAATTGCGACTTTCTTTACTTTTGATTCCATATTACTTAAATCCTCCTGTATATTTATTTAAATATTTTTTCACGCTATGTTCATATTATATACAACTTATTTTCATAATACAAGAGATTTTTTTATTTTTTCATATCAATAGTTATAAAAGTTTTTTTGCTTAATAGACTTTAAAAAAAGACTCATTTTAGGAGGAAATTATGCTTAAAAAATCAATAATTTTTATTTCAACTTTTATCATTTTTTTATCAACATCTTTATATTCATTTTCATTTACCAGTTTGCCTATATGGAATCAGACTTTAGATACAAATTCTTCTCCTTCAATTGATAATTATTTAAATCTAGAATCAGAAAGTGCAATATTAATTGAAGAATCAACGGGTCAAATATTATATGAGAAAAACTCAAACACTCCTTTACGTCCTGCAAGTGTAACTAAAATAATGAGCATTTTATTAATTATGGAATCTATAAAAAATGGAGATATCACATTAGAAACTCCTGTCCCTTGTTCTGAAAAAGCATCTTCAATGGGTGGATCACAAATATGGTTAAGTGAAAACGAAACTTTAACTGTTCATGAAATGTTAAAAGCTATTTGTATTGCAAGCGCAAATGATTGTACTTATGCTCTTGCAGAATTCATTTCAGGATCTGAAGAATTATTTGTACAAAAAATGAATGAAAAAGCTAAAGAATTAGGTATGAACAATACTTCTTTTAAAAATTGTCACGGTTTAGATGAAGACGGACATTTAACAACTAGTCATGATATTGCTTTAATGTCTCGTGAACTATTGGTTAAACATCCAGAAATTAAAGAATATAGTTCAACTTGGATTGATTCACTTCGTGATGGTACATCAGAACTAGTAAACACTAACAAATTAATTCGTACTTATAATGGAGCTACGGGACTAAAAACTGGTTCTACCTCTCTTGCTCTTTATAATTTATCTGCTAGTGCAACAAGAGATAACTTATCTTTAATAGCAGTTATTATGAAAGCACCAACACCTAAAATTCGTTTCTCAGAAGCTAAATTATTACTTGATTATGGTTTTAATACTTATGATTATAAATTAATAGGAAAAAAAGATGATGTATTTACTAGCTCAGCTATTCAAAAAGGAACACAAGACAATATAGATTTAGTTTTTGAAAAAGACTTTGGATTATTAATAAAAAAGAAAAATATTGATAATTTAACTCAAAATATTGTTATAAATGAAGAAAAAATGATAGCTCCTATAAAAAAAGATGAAATTTTAGGTAAAATTGAATACCTATCAGAAGGTATAATTTTAGGCTCTGTTAATCTATGTTCAAACATCGACGTCCCTAAGAGAAGCCCATTAAATTATTTTAATTTTATATGTCAAAATTGGTTAAACTTTTTAAGGTAAAAACCCGAAAGTGGCTTAAAAAGGCCAAAAACGGCTTGATTTTTATGTAAATTTGTAGTATAATATAATTGGAACATTGATAATTTTATCACTCTATGAAAGGTAAGGTGTTTGTATATGAAGGCAACTCGCAAATGTTTCATCCTCGTTGGTCACCCTATTGACGTCTCTTACGTCCTTGGACAACTTCAGTTCAAAGGTCTCATCACTGCCCCTTATGGCATTCCGACTGATACCCGCGACATGGAGAATGTTTTTCGGTACAATAAGAGCTACGTTTTCGCAGGTGATGATTTCCAGGAAGCTTTTCCTGCTGAAGCAATCATCGTCACTGTAATTCGTACCAACTCTGTAAATGTTACTGCGGAGATTAATAGAAACGTTATCGCCGCCAACCTCACTAATATCGCCGATCAGTTCAATGAAATTGCACTTAATCACGGCATTGATATTGGTGACCATAAGTCCAACAGCTCTGGTCATGATGGCCACGCCAACTTCCACTGTTTCTGTTGCGACCACCGTGACGGTAAGCGTTCCGACAACGAACCTGTTCTTTACCGTTCTGAAAATTTCTTTGTGTTCCCTGGCTCTGGTCAGTTCGCACATGGTTATCTTCAGATCTGTCCTACCAAGCATGTGATGTCTCTTGGTGAACTTCCTAAGGAAGTCTTGGAAGAGTTTGAAGGCGTCCTTTCGGACGTTGAATACCTTCTTAAGCTTACTTTCAACTGTAAGTCCACCATCGTATGGGAAAACGGCAGCGGTGCTGCTGGTGTAGGTAAGGCTAAGGACTCCATTGTCCACTCCCACGTTCACATCATCCCGAGCAATACTACTTCCGATGACGTAAAGAAAATTTCTGGCTTTGATTTCGATACCATCAAGGTATCCGATCTTCCTAAGTTCAAAGAGTTTTCTTATCTTCTCGTAAGAACTCCTGATGAAGAGAACTGGATCATTAACAATGACCCTAAGCTCTATATTCCTCGCCAGTATATCCGCCAGATCGTAGCTCAGGAATACAATATTCCTGGTGAACTCTGGAATTGGCGCATCTATCCGTTCCACGAAAACATGAGACAGACAACTATGCTTATGGTTAAGGCTATCAAGAAGAACTGGAATGATCTTCCGACTAGAATCCGTAACCGCGCAACCTGCGTGTTCTCTATCAACATCTAATTAGAGACACCTGAATGAAAAAGCCTATGCACAATATACCCGTAAGTACGGGTCGTGCATAGGCTTATTCGCATTTTATATGCTTTTATTTTGTATTTAACATTGTTTTTTCTAAAAATTCATCTATTAAAACTGCAGATGCAATAACTAAATTTATATTGCTAATATCATTAATTTCTATTCTATACTCTTTCTTAATTTTAGGATCTAAACAATCAAACGCTCCAATCACTATTTCTTTTAACTCAACAGTATAATGATTATCTGTATAATCTGCTGTTATTTTTATCTCTCTATCATTTCCTAAAGATATAAATCTTGTTTTTACTGATGTTGTATCTAATTTCATTTCAGTTATTCTAAATGGTTTCTCTTGAATTGCAAAAATATCATTATCCATTTTTTCATAACTAACACTAACTACTTCCATTTTATTAGATAAGTTTTTAATAGAATACACTTTATTAATTTTTTTGTCTGATATTTCATATACAGGATTGTTGTTAACATCTTTAATTACAAATATTTTTGTAGATGGAAGTAGACCTCCAAGATTTTTCTTTTCTTTTTCTTCCATTACTAATGTTCTTTTTGTAGCTGTAATATGTTCACTAACTCTACCATTTTTAATATAATCTTGTAATAACTCAGATATTTGATCAATCATTCTATCTGCTTGAGCCATTTCTATTTTTTTGCCTTCTTCAACTGATGGCTCATTATCTTTTTCTTCGCCTTCTTCTAAAATTCTTTCAATAATGATATGTTTTCCACTAATTTTAATTTCAGCATCATATTTCCCAGCAAGTTTAACTAAAATCTTTTTAACACCTAAATTAGTTAAAAATTTCATTTCTCCCATTTCTTTTTGGTATGTTTCTAATACCTCATAAATTCCATCTATTGTTAAATTAACTGTATTTTTTATTCTTTTAAATCCTTCAAAATCATTAAACATATCTGTATCCTCACTAAAATAAATTTAATTTTAATTTATTTTATCATTATATATCTTTTGAAACAATATAAAAAACAAAAAATCCTAGGTTAATACCTAGGAATTTTTTATTGCGCAATAAATTTTTATATATTCGATATGAATTAAGCCATACCGTATTTTTTCTTAAATTTATCTGCTCTACCACCTGTAGTGTTTTGTTTTAAGCTTCCTGTCCAGTATGGATGACATTTAGAGCAAACATCAACTTTCATTTCTGGTTTTGTTGAATTTGTTTCCATTACATTTCCACATGCACAAATAATTTTAGAAGCTGTATATTTTGGTTGTATTTCTGCTTTCATGCAATTCACCTCTTTCCTACATTTTTAAAACAATCTTTTATATAATAACACAATATTTTTTTGATTGCAAGCTTTTTTTATATTTTTTACTTTCTTTGTAATCCCATAAAATCTAATACTTTATCAAAAAGACCTTCACTATATTTAACAGTTCTATCTCCTGATTCATTTTGCGCGCCTTCTTGAGTTGTATTTTCAACTGGAGCTTGTTCTGTTACAGCTCCTTCTACAACTGTATTTTCAACTGTTGTATTTTGAACTGTAGTTCCTTCTGTAGTTACAGATGGCTGCTCTACAACGTTTTGTGTAGATTGTTCATTATTAACAACGCCTTCGATTACATTTGAATCAACTTGTTGTTTCTCCTCATCTTTAGATAAGTTAAATACAACACTTCCGTCATTAACACTTTCTAAGTTTACTTCTAAAGAATGTCTGTTAACAATCTTAGATACTATATTAAATAAACAAGCTATTATACATACAGCTAATAAAACTTTTTTCCATAATTTAGCTAGCATATTTTTCTCCCTTCAACCTCTCTTACTACAACTATTATTATATCTACTTTTTTTAAAAAAGTCAATACAGTTGTCTACTTTTATGTAAACAACTGTATCTTTTTTAATATTTTTGATTATTCTACAACATTTGATACATCTATTGAGCTAAAACCTTCCATTATTGTAGTATTACTCGAATCATCTATAGTAGTATTTTCTACTGTAGTATTTGTACTATCAGTAACTGTTGTATTTGTAACAACATTTTCCATAACAGTATTATTACCTATATTACTATTAATAACTGTATCTGAAACAGTATTTGTTGAATTAGTATAATCACCAATTGTATTTGTATTTGTTATATCTTCAATTTCTTGTTCTGATTCTTCAATAACTTCATCTGTTCCGCTTTCTATCTCATCAATTACATTATCATATTTAAACTCGATTACATTATTATTCTCATCAAATCTTATATCAAAATATCTATTTTCAATTTGTTCTGTATCGTACATTGGTTCTTCATAAGTTTCATATGAATGATCCAAATATCTTAAAATATAATCCTTGTTTTCTTCATAAAATTTCTTTGACATTATTTGAACATTACCATTAGCAACTTCCCAATTAAATTCAGCACTAACGTATATTCCATAAATATAAACCTTATCTTTTTCGGCGTTTCTTATTATGTAATTTTTTACTTTTGATTTTCTTTCTTCTACTTGTTGCTCATATCCAACTCCAGCATATGAACTCATTTGAACTAAAACATTATTACTAATTTCTTCATATTGCATTCCAGATGCATATTCATCTTCAACACAATATCTAAATACATAAGTCTTAGCTTCTAATTCTCCACCTTCAAATAAACTTTCATCAGTTAAAAATCTTGTATAAATACCTATATATTCAACAAAATCATACATATCTATAAGAAGTAGAGCTGTATAATCATCAGGATTATCTGTTGGATAATGTATATTTATATATCTATTTGATAAAGTGAATACAAGATTATCTTTATTACGCTTAAATCTATTTATTTCTCTTACAAGATCCACTTCTATTTGACCATAATCTACGTTATCCATATCCAAATCCCAAATATATTCGCCGTCTTCTGTTGGCTCAACATATTTAAATGATGATACTAAACTTTCATAAATTGATTGAGATAATATATGATTAATATCCGCATCTTTTGTAAAAATTTCTTCAAACGAGAACTCTTCACCTGTATCTAATCTAAAATTATAAGCATCCTCTACATAAGATAGGCACTCAGATTCCCAATAATAACTATCGCCACGTGTAATATCCTCATATGCTATTGCTTGTACAGAAACTGATAATGTATTACCATATCCATTAGAATAAGTAGAAATATAAATATTTACTTTTCCTGGATATTTATCCTCTTGCATATATTCTGCCTTAAATTCTTCTACTCTATCTTTTATTATTTTATTGATTTTAGATTCAACATTTTTATCTTTCAATCCACTAATTTGTATGTATTTAATAGTTATTCTTTTATCTATATCTTCAAAAATACCATCATTATCAAAATCGTATTCAGAAACTATTTCTCCATAATCTTCAGAAATTGTTTCAATTTTTAAATTATTTACAGCATATTTATCTTTTAAAGTAATTTTTCTTACTTCTTCTAGTTCTTTATTATCTTCTATAATTGGCAATACTTCTGTTTCTAAATCAGTATTATCTTTAGTTGATTTATTAACAAAAACAAGAACAAAAGTTACTGATAATGCTATCACAAGATAAATTAAAAATAACATCCATACTTTTAATTTAAATGGTTTCTTTTCTTTCTTATTTAACTCCGACATAACCTGCCTCCTCAGCTATTTTTTGTCCTTCAGCAGAAAGCATTGCATTTACTAATTTTTGTGCATTTTCACTTGTATCATTTTTACGAGTAACAATGTAATAAGATGTATTTAAACTATATTCACCATTTTTAATTGTTTCATTAGATGGTTTAACTCCATCAATAGCTAATAATTTTATTTTTGAAGAAATAGCATCATCTATTGTCTCAAATATTGTTGTTGCATAATAATAGTAAGAATATCCTATTGCATTTTCTCCATTATCATAATCTGCAACTAAATTAATAATAGATTCCATTGTTTCAATTAAATCTTCTTTTAATGGTTTCATTAAAGGTGTTTCTTTCATAACTAATGAAAGCATACCTGTTTGACTTCCAGAATTCTCAGGTCTTTGGAATGGTCTAATTGGTCCTGCATTTCCGCCAACTTCATTCCAATTTACTGTTTTACCAGAATAAATCTTTTTAATTTGTCCTAATGTTAAATTATTTACTGGATTATTTGCATTAACATAGAAAACAAAACCTTCATTAACAACTGGTGTAACCTCTAATTCTACACCTTTTTCTTTAGCATAGTTTAATTCATCTTCTGATGGTTGTGTTACTATAATTACATCAGCCTTTTTATCTATTAATTTAACATATGCTTGATGTGTTTTTGTATAATCATACCATTCTTCTGGTATATTATCTTCTCCAGTAAATGCTGCTACGAAAGCATCTGCTAAAGGTTGCGTTGCAGATGATGCATCTACTTTTGGATAATTATCTAATGTAAACATTACATTACTTTCTTCTATTTGAGGATTAACACCTACATCTGTTTCTGTAGCTGTTAAAACATTATATAAATATATACATCCCACTGTTATTAAAACTAATATTAATATAACAGCTAATATTTCTCCTAATTTTTTCATTTTAGTTCCTCCTTTGTTTATACTATCATTATCCTATCATATAAATATTTTTTTGAATATAATTTATAATAATTTTTTGTTTTTTTATTACTTTTTTAACTTTTTTATAAAAAAGTCTTGTTTTTTCAAAACAATTATGTTAGACTATTATTTAGTCAGTTTATTAAATTAATTGGAGGTGCTTTAGATATGGCAAAATGCGCATTTTGTGGAAAAGAAACAAGCTTTGGAAAACAACTTAGTATAACACGTTCTCATATCAGTAAAAGAACTACAAGAACTGTAAAACCTAACTTAAGAACAGTTAAAGCTGTTGTTGACGGTGAAGTTAAAAGAGTTTCAGTATGCTCTAAATGTTTACGTTCTGGAAAAGTTCAAAGAGCTGTTTAATCTTAGAAACATATTTAATTTAAATAGAGAAAAAGAGTAACAATAAAGTTACTCTTTTTTTATTTGTTTTCTTTTATAAAAACTATGTAGTTTTTATTCTGAATATAAACTTAACTATCCCTCTTAATGCTTTAGGTACTTTTTTTACAACTATAGTCATATTAATTCCTCCTTATTTTCCTAGTAAATATTTTACACCACCAATAAAAGCTCCAACTCCTATGATAAACATCCAAGCTATTGGCGGAAGAAATAATATTAGAAGAGTAGCTATGCCAAATCCAATTAATATTCCAGCAATAATTTTTCTAAATTTACAAAATAACATATTATCTTCTCCTTTTTTATATAATATTTTGTAAACCCTTTTTTAGTTACAAAAGAAAAGAGAGATATTTTAAATACCTCCCTTTAAATATTGTTTAATATTAAATTAAAAGCAAAAATTATTCTTCGTCTTCTTCCTCTTCATCATCATCTTCTTCATCATCTTCATGATAATCTCCACAATGATGCATGCAATGAGAACATGATTCTTCAGAACATGAAGAATATTCTTCTGATATAACTGCTCCTCCGATATATGCAATATCTTCTAAAAGATCTAAAACTTCGTCATCATTTAGTACATCTTCATCTACTTTAACTTCTGAAATTTCAAATTCTTCAACATTTGAATCGATTTTAAATCTAATTAATATTGTACATGGTTTATCATCACAAAATGCATCACCTGTAAAATCTACATATGCTTCGTTGTTTTCTTTAACTACATTGTAATTTATATTATCAAAAAATGATTCAAATAATTCTCCAATTTTAAAATCAGGAATTGCATTAAATTCTCCATTACAAATTAATTCTATATATTTTTCATCTGCTACATTTTCCATGTTTAAAAACTCCTTTTTAATAAACTCGAGAAATATAATACCATAAATCTCGCATTTTTACAACTATTTCAAACTCTTTTATTTTCTTTTTAATTCTCTCAATAACTCTTTCTGTTCATCAGTTACTCTATATGATTCTATCATCTTTTGAAGAGTTTTATTATGAGTAAATTTATCAAGCTTATTATCGTTAGATATTATAAAACTTAATAATTTATTATTGTACTTAATCCCAACTTCAGCTAAAGTCCATGCAACAGCCATTTTAACATAGTAACCTTCGTGATTTACCTTACTTAATATTTTAATTACTTCATCAACATATTCATCATTAATAAAGTAATCTAACATCGAAACAACAGCAAAACGAACTTCAAATTCTTTATCCGAATTAATATACTCTTGTATATAATCCCAATATATTTTCAAACTATTATTCTTTACTTTAAGTGTTGGAACTATTGTATCTGTCATTGCCCAACTATCAAGTCTAGGAATTACATATTTTAAAAGCGCAAGTTTATCTTCTAATAATAATTTACTATAACCAATAATTAATCCTTGTATTAATATTTCTTCAAAATATTCTAAACTTTCATCTTTAACATATTCTATCCAATTCGAATCTGATAAAGCAACTTCTTTAGCTAACGATCTAATAGCAGGCATTTTTATTCCTAACATTTCTCTATTTGTATCTGGACATAATTTTTTATTAAATTTTTGATATTCTTTATCTTGTAAATTCAATAATCTGTTTCGTATACCTAGTTTCATTTATAACTCCATAATAAATTTCTTTTTTAAATAGTACCACAATATAATATTGCCGTCAATAAACTAACCTTTACACTTTACATAATATATGTTATAATAGTTAAGACTAAATTTTTAGAGAGGTTGGTGTCGAATTGGTAAGAAATAATTTTTTCAATTTCGTCCGGCACATGCACTCTATAAACTTGCAAATCATAGTGTATGCAAGCAAAGAGATCGCATGTATTCTTAAGGGTGATCGTCTCGCCCCTAGTTTCAATCCTGAAACGATGTCTGAGTATCTAAAAGATCTGCAAAACGGTAATCCGCTTAAAAAGCTCCCTATGGGTGCATACGAATATGATTGCTGCGTAGAATATCTTAAAAAGATTAGACGCAATCTGTTCAATTCCAGAGAAAACTTCAAGGTTTTAAAACTTGTGTTTAATGAATTTGACACATGTCAGACCGTAGTTCCTCCTTTGGAAGACTGCCTCGAGATGGTAGCCAAAAAAGTTGGATTTAAGCTTACAGATGAGTCAATCGAAACAGACAAATATGTCTACACTTTAGAAAGTATTTATGCAGTCTAATACTCAAAAATAAAACGGAGGTAATCTAAACGATAGCCTCCGTTTTGTTTTTTATCAACTATAAATTTAACTTGCTAATACATTAAAAATATCGCTAAATGAGCTTGTCTCTTCCCCTTCTGTTACTGTTTCTACTGCATTTGACTCTGTTCCTTCAAAAGTTCCATCTGATGAATATTTAGCTTCTATATTTTCAAGCATAAATGTTGTTCCGTTAATACTAAATGATACGTAATATACATTATTATTAATTGTACATTTTAGTGTTTGTCCATCATAAAAATCTACTTGTAATTCTTCTGAACATTTTGATTTTATATTATCTACTGTTAGATAATCTGATATATTTTCTGATGTACTATTCTTAGATGCAAATCTATATGCTAATAATATGTTTTCTAATGCTTTTTTTATTTCTGTTTCTACTTGATTTAATTCTTCACTATTTACATTTGAATTTCCATCTTGAAGCAATCCACCTGTTAATGATGAGAATAAAGAATAAAATCCACCAACTAATGAGTATGGTTTATTCTTTGCTGTTTCCGCCATATTAGCAAGCATTTGGAATCCAAGCATTACATAGTCTCCAGATTTATAATCATTAACTACTATAGTATTAGTATCAGTAATATTTGAGAATTTTAATGTATCATTTAATTTTATAATGAATGATACATCTAAATTTCCTAAATCTTTAGCAGCACTACCTGACATAGTATATGATGATTTAATTGTATCATTATCTGTCTTTGTACTTCTTATTAATATTTTAGATGTTGCATCTTTATACATTGAAGCATAATATTTGTCATCATAAAATTGTGATTCACCATTATTTTCTGCTTCTTTTTTCAATGTTGTAATATCATTTTGATCATATCTTAATGTTGTTTCTATTGTTAAATTAGAAGTTTGATTTTGAACTTCATTTTTAATTGTTATTATATTAGTATTACCTACTGGCATTATATCAGTTTTCTTAGAAATTACTGTTATTACAGCTTTACTTCTAATAGAATCATTTGTTATATAAAAATCAAAACTTCCATTATCTGTTACAAATTCTGATTTTCTTGTTATACCATCATTCTCATAAACTGCAACTGTAAATTTTGCTGTTTTATCTAATGAATTCAAACTTGTTATTACTTTTTCATTAAGAGCTTTTAATTCTGTTATATTTGTATCTGGGAAATATATTTTAAAAAGTGATTCAACTTCTGGATCTACAAACATTTCAGAAGTTATTGTTGTATACATCGATGCTATTTGTTCCATTGTCAATGTTAATGAATATTTATTTGCTTCTAAACTTTCACCTTCAATTTCTAAAGGAACTTTATTTTCTTCTACATATATTTCATCATCTATTAATTCTAAAATTCTTTTTCCGTATTTTAAACCAACTGTTGTTAAAGTTTTTTGTTGTTCTTCATTTAAACTTACAGAATTTGGAAATATTTTTACTTCATTTGGGATACTATTAATATATTGCTCTTGCACTCCTATATTTTTAGTAAATGCATGTATATTATTTGTATCAAGTGCTATATACTTATCATGAATATCTGGAATTCTTAAAGCTACTCTTGAATCTGTTAAGAACATTTCCATATCAAACACTTCTACATTAGAAACACTTCCAGTTATATTTGTTTGTTGTTTTTTTGCAACTGGATCTGTAATTGTACTTATCTTATATAACATTTCAGCATTGCTTGATGTTCCTTCAACTAAAGTTATACCCTCAATTTTTTGTTTATAATTTATATCAATTTTTGATGTTTCTGTTGCAGTTCTTTTTGAAATCTCATCAAACGGATATAAACTAAATGTTGAAATTCTTTCATAATTTCCTGCTAAATATTTAACAAATTTTTGCTCTGGTGTTTTAAATACATCAGTCTCTAAATATGCATATCCAGCTATAGAAACCGCTGCTATTACTAATATCAGAACAATTACTATGATTATTCCATTTCCTTGTTTCATAATGCGCCCCCTTTTCAATATAAAACATTATATCTATTATTATCATTTTTTTCAACCATTGTTTTTGGATTTATCCTTAACTTTACAATATATCAGTTATTTGATATGCTTATTATATTAAAAATTATTAAAAGGATTGAAGATTTTGAAAATATTTAAGAAAAAAGAAAAAATTCAATTAAATATAGATGACGAAAAGTTTGAAAAAGTAAAAATCAAACGAGATTATACAAAGATAAAAGCTATTATCTCCCTATCGATTTTTATCATACTTTTTACTGCAATTTATTGTGGAATTAGAATTGCAAGATGGCAAAATTTAGCATTAGATATAATTTCTAATACACCTTCTCAAATTGTTGATATTAATCGTGATTTAATTACTGAAATTGGTTCTACTAAAATTACTAAAAATATAAAACTATCAAGTTTACCAGATAATCTAAAAGATGCATACATTGCTATTGAAGATCAAAGATTCTATACTCACTCAGGTGTTGATCTCCCAAGAACTGCTGCAGCAATCTTTAATTATGTTAAAAACCTTGGTTCTTCATCTTTTGGTGGAAGTAGTATAACACAACAACTTGTAAAAAATATTACTGGTGATAATTCTTCAAAAATTACAAGAAAAATTACAGAATGGTTTAGAGCATTTGCTATCGAAGGAGTTCTTGAAAAAGATGAAATTTTAGAAGCTTATTTAAATATTATATATGTAGGACCTAACATTTATGGTGTTGAAATGGGATCTAAATATTATTTTAATAAACCGAGCAAAGATTTATCTTTAGAAGAATGTGCATTTCTTGCTGGTATAAATAATTCGCCTAATTCATATAACCCTTTTGGTGAAAAAGATAATTCAGAAAAAATTAAAACTAGAACTAAAACAGTTCTATACAAAATGAACGAACTTAATTATATATCAGATGACGAATATAATGATGCTATCTCAAAAGTAGATAAAGGTTTGAAATTTTCTAAAGGTGATGTATCTTCAAAAAAGAACGACAATAATTATTCATATCACACTGATGCTCTTCTTAATGAAGTAATAAATGACATATCTGATAGCAAAGGAATTTCAAAAGAATTTGCAACTAATTACATTGAAATGGCCGGACTTACAATTTATAGTACTCAAAATAAAGATATACAAAAATCAATTGAAAATGAATTTTCAAAGGGAGCTTATAATATACCTTCAAAACTTAATCCTTCAACTCATACGCAAGCCGCTATGGTTGTTATAGATCATAAAACTGGTGAAGTTCGCGGATGTGTTGGTGGAATTGGTGAAAAAACACCTCGTTGTTTTAATAGAGCTATACAAGCTACAAGACAAACTGGTTCTTCTAGCAAACCAATTGCAGTTTTATTACCTGCTATTGATAAAAAACTTATAACCTCATCTAGTATTTATAAAGATGAAAAATCTGTATTTGATGATGGTACTGAAGAAGGTTATTCTCCAGATAATTATAATAATTATTTAGGTAATATAACAATTAGAAGAGCTGTTGAATCTTCTCAAAATATTCCTTTTGTTAAAGTAATGGAACAAATAACACCTAGAACTTCAATTAATTATATGAAAAAATTAGGTATTAGTACTTTAACAGATATAGATAATAACATTAACCTAGCACTTGGTGGTCTTGATACAGGAATTAGTCCATTAGAACTTGCAGCAGCTTATGCAACAATTGCTAATGATGGAAAATATATTGAACCTACTTTTTATACTAAAGTTGAAAATAGATTAGCAAAAACAGTTGTTAAATCTACTCAATCAAAACAAAAAGTGTTTTCTAAAGAAGTAGCATTTATTATAAAAAATTTATTAACCGAACCTGTTCTTGGAAAAAACGGAACAGCAACTTATTGTAAAATTAAAGATATTGATGTTGCTGCTAAAACAGGAACCACTAACGACGAATTTGATAGATGGCTTTGTGGTTTTACTCCATATTATACAGCTGTAACTTGGTTTGGATTTGATAAAAATGAAACTATAGAATTTAATAAAAAGAATCCTTCTGGACTTATTTGGTCAAATGTTATGAAAAATATTCATAATGGATTAGAAGCTCAAAAATTTGAAAAACCTTATAGAGTTGAATCTGCTCAAATTTGCACACGATCAGGTTTACTTGCAGATGTTTCATGTACTGAAAATTATACAGAATATTATTTAAAAGGAACTGTTCCTAAAAAAACTTGTGTAAACCATGAGGCAATCATCGTAGATACCCCTATAACGCGTGAGGATGGATTTGAACAATAATTTTAAAAGCGGACAAGTAATTTGTCCGCTTTAATATTATTTATATAGAATTACATTTTTGTTGGTTCTGGATACTCTACACCATATGTCTCAACAGTAACTTTTTTCATTACTGGTGGTTCTACTGGTCTATCTTTTCCTCCACCGAATGGGCTTCTTGTAATAACTCTTGATTTTACTATTTTATCAACAACATCCATACCATCTAAAACATTTCCAAATGCTGCATATTGTCCATCTAAAAATGTTGAATCATCTGTTACAATAAAGAATTGTGAACCTGCACTGTTTGGCATGCTACTTCTAGCCATAGAAATAACTCCTCTTACGTGTGAAATTGGATTGTTTACTCCATTTTCAGCAAATTCTCCTTTAATTCCATATCCTGGTCCACCCATTCCTGTTCCTTCTGGATCTCCACCTTGAGCCATAAATCCAGGGATTGTTCTATGGAAAAATAATCCATCATAAAATCCTTTATTTATTAAACTAATGAAATTATTAACTGTTTCTGGTGCTTTACTTGGATATAATTCTATTGTAATTATTCCACCATCTTCCATTTCAATTGTTACTAATGGTTTTTTAGCTACTACTTTTTCTTCCATCTTTTATTCCTCTTTCTTTTAATATACTTAATTAACTTTAATTATTTTACTACTAATAATTATTTTTTTCAATACTTTTCCAAACACTATAATCTTGTAATAAAATTCCATTTATGGTATAGTATAATTATTGATTTAGAAAGGAATTTAATGATGGAAAAATTAATTGCAAAAAATCCAACTGCATATCACAACTATTCTATTGAAAATACAATCGAAGCTGGTATTGTTTTAACTGGTACTGAAATTAAATCAATCAGAAATGGTAAAATAAATCTTAAAGACACATATGTTAATATCAAAGACGGTGAAGTATTTGTTTATGGTATGCACATTAGTCCTTATGAATTTGGAAATATCTATAATAAAGATCCTTTACGTACAAGAAAATTATTACTTAACCGTAGAGAAATAGATAAACTATTTGGAATGATTAAACAAAAAGGTGTTTCGCTTGTACCTACAAAAATGTACTTTAAAGGAAATAAAGTTAAACTTGAAGTTGGTATCGGTAAAGGTAAAAAATTATTTGACAAACGTGAAGATATGGCAAAAAAAGATGCTGAAATGAAAATTAAAAGAGCTTTAAAAAATCAAATATAAATACAAAAAATCCTACTTATTACTAAGTAGGATTTTTATTTATCTATCTTCGTATTTATCGAGTTCATCTTGAATTGATTTTCTTTTTTCTTTAATCTCTTTTATTTCTTGAACTCTTTCATTTACGTTTTCTTTAATTCTTAAAATCTTATCACCTAATTTTTGTTTTCTTAACTTTTCTACTAAATTTCTATCATAATTAACTTCACAAACACTTAATACTTTTGCATGCATTTTACCAAATAAAAAATCATAATATTCTTTCTCTTCTTCACTTAACTCAACACCTGTTCTTCTAGTCATATCTTTTAATGACTGATCTAAATCGAATGTTACAACTTTAGTTGCAATCCAATCTTTAAACCATTGATATTTTGAAAAATGAACCATAAATGATTCGATATCTTCTCTTTTTCCTTGAACACATCTTCCAAAGGTTTTATATAATGGTTCTACACCAGCACAATAATCATAACTGAAAAGTGGTGCAAGTCTTAAGCTTTTATCTTTTCCTTGAATTAGCCCCCATTTTTCATGAGATTCTTTTTGATTAAATACAAATTTATTAAATATACTTTGCTTAATTAATCCTCTTTTAATCTCTTCTCTAGCTTTGTCAGCATCTTCTTGAGGTAATTTATGTTTTTTATAATGTTTCTTTACAAATTTATCAACTGCTTCTAATTGTGTTTCGAAATTTATTCTTCTTTTTTTCGGGTTATCTTTAATAATAGAATTTCCTTGTATTAAAGTTTCATCATCATTCAAAAAATTTTTTGTTAAATGATGGGTAGAAAGTGTACCGTACTGATCAGTATATACTCCCTTATAATATACTGTTGCTTCCAAGCCCATTTGTTTTGCTATTTGTGGAAGTAAAAAATTATTTGTTTTTGATATGCCTATATATTTATTTCTAATATCAGTATGTTCATTTGGTCTATCTGTAATCATATATGCTTCAAGATTTGAACTAATCATCCATTGAGATCCGATTTTACTTTTATCCAATCTTCTTTTTGAAAGTTCAAAAGCATAATCATCTAAATTTATAATTCCTTTTTCATCTGGATCAATTGGTTCATTATATTCTTTACTAACATAAATATCATATAGATCAAATAAATATTGACATCTTCTTACAATAAAGTCATTAGGCATTTTTCCACTTAAATGGTCTTTAAGAGCTCCGATTTCAACCTCTCCTAAGCCGTATAATTTAGCCGCTTTGATTATATATTCTTCTTTGCTTAACTTTGGCAATAAATACTATCCTTAAGCTTTATTTGCTGAACAGAACACATCATTAATTTTTTGTGCTACTGTTTCTTTTATAGAATCTCTAGCTGCGCCTAAATATTTTCTTGGGTCAAATACAGATGGGTCTTCATTGAAAACTCTTCTTATATTAGCTGTCATAGCTAGTCTTAAATCAGTATCTACGTTTATTTTTGAAACTCCATTTAATCCAGCTTCTTTTAACATTTCATCTGGACATCCTTTTGCTCCTGGTATGTTTCCACCATTGTTGTTACACATTTCTAATAGTGATGGTATTACAGAAGATGCTCCATGTAATACGATTGGTGTATTAGGTAATTTTTCTTTTATCTTTTGTAAGATATCGAATCTTAATTTTGCATCACCTTTAAATTTATAAGCACCATGGCTTGTTCCTATAGCGATAGCTAAAGAATCACATCCAGTTCTTGTTACGAACTCATATGCTTGATCTGGGTCTGTATATCTTGCATCATCAGCAGCAACGTTAACTTCGTCTTCTACTCCTGCTAATTTTCCTAATTCTGCTTCAACTACAACTCCTTTTGAATGTGCATATTCAACAACTTGTTTTGTTAATGCTACGTTTTCTTCAAAATCATATTTTGAACCATCAATCATTACAGATGTAAATCCAGCATCGATACATTTTTTACATGTTTCAAAATCTGGACCATGATCTAAGTGAAGTGCGATTGGAATAGTTGTTGATTCAACAGCTGCCTCCACCATTTTAATTAAATAATTCATTCTTGCATATTTTATAGCACTTGAAGAAACTTGTAAAATCACTGGTGATTTTGCTTCTTCTGCTGCATCAGTTATAGCTTGTATAAACTCCATATTGTTTATATTGAAAGCTCCTATTGCGAAATGTTCTTTCATTGATCTTTCGAACATTTCTTTTGTTGTTACTAATGGCATTATTTATTCCCCCTTTAATTTATTTTTTACTTCCTACATTGTATAATCTTAAGCCTTTGATGTCAAGTGAATTTTATGTGCAAAACACGTTAAAACTATGTAATCTAAGGGCTTAATGACCCTTAGATTTTCTTTTAACAATCACATTTACATTTATAACTACCACACATAGATTCATCACTTGCAAGTCCTGATTGATTATTCAAACAAGCTCTTACTTCAATCTTTTCTAAACTACATAGTTCTCTATTACAATTATTAAATTCACAGCTTTTAACATTACATCTAATATTTTTATTATCCATAACATTCCTCCAAAATAAAAATAAGGCAAAGTATTTAATACTTTACCTTACTATTTTAACCATTTTTATTTACGATATTCTTCGTAGAATCTATCTCCAACAAATTCATAATTTAGTTTTTTCAAATCTTCTTCAAAATTTGAATATACATCTTTATCTTTGATATCTTTAACTTGATAAGCTTGATCATAAATTTGTTCTATATTTTCTAATATTACAGTTCCATCATAACCAACAAGTTTCCAATTCATTTCTGCAAAATTATAATCATTAGTTTTTATATTTTGAGTTGAATCTAATGTTAAATACAATCCTATACTTGATAATCTTGGATTTATTGCAGCAAATCTACTATCAAAAGATAATGCATAATCATCATTAATTACTTTAAAGAATCCATCTTTATCTTTAACAACATATCTGCCGTCACCACAAACAAAAATGTCTTTATATACTTCTGATAAGATATTTCCTTCACTATCAATAAAATATACTGTATTGTCATTGTAATTTCTTAAAAGCATTCTTTCGCCAAAGAAATCTAAAATTTGTGCGTTTCCAATCATTGGACTTTTCTTTCCATAGCTTGTAAACCAACCTTGAGTTCTTTTAGATACTTCATAAAATGGAATTGTTCCATTAGAATATAAATACAATGCATTTTCATCATAATCTAAATCGTTTGTGTCAAGTTCAATTCGTATTGCTAAATCGTTCTTTTTAGCAAATTCATATTTATCGCCAAGACCTAAACTAGATTTTGTAACTATTAAATCATATTCATAATTGTAATCATATCTATAAGTATACTCTGTAGCTTCTTCTTGATAAATTGGTACACTATTTTTATTACTATTATAGTATCCTATTTCATATTTCATTTCGCCTTTTTGATCTAATGTATTCTTATAAATATCTTCCAATTCTTTTAATTTTGCAGCATAGTTTTGATCATCAGACTCACTTCTATAAGTCATTACTTTTCTAGCATTTTTTAATATTACTAATGTGCTACCATCTTTACATACCAAAGCTATATAAAACTTTTTACCGTAAGCTGTAATTTCAACAAATGGACTAGCATAATCATATAGAAAATCAATTACAACTTCTCCATTAGGTTTAATATATCCAAATTTTCCATCTTTCTTCACATTTATAAATGGTTCAACATAAGAATCACCTAATTCAGTTATATACTTAAAATAATCAGTTTTATATGCTAATTCATTTCTATTTTCTCTATTTTTAATACTTTCTCCAATATTTTCATAACAAAGTGAAAGTATTGCCACAATTACTGTAACAACTATTACTACCAGAGAAACTGAAATTGCTGTTGTACTATCTATCTCAACTAAATTCTCGATTAAACTTTTAAATAATATCATAACACCAGCAATTAAATTAAATGCTGCTATTATTGGTTCTTTAATAAAAATAAAACTTAAACAAAAAATACCAATAATGTATGCTGTATTAAAAACTGTATCGCTTCTATGATTATAACTTTGTATAGCATTTATTGTTGCTACAACTGCAAGTAATATGTATATTACATTTACTAAATAACCTACAACAGTATTTTCTTGAACTGTTAGTAAAGTTTTATCTTGTGGTACATTTACTGTAAATAAACACAGCAAAACTGCAATAGCTATATTCATAAAACCAATGCATAAATTAACTATTTTACCTCTCATACAAATACCCTCATGAGTCTTTATCTATTTCTTTTGTAATTCTTCTGCAACTATTCCAAAAATTTCTTCATGAATATCTTCTCTTGTTCTAATTGCATCATCTTTAACACATTTAATTTCATTCCATTCATATTCATTAACTAGACTACAAGCTGCATTATATGAATCTTCTAAATGTTTTTGATCTCTCTCGTGAATATCTTTTTTATCACTATGAGTAAATTTATTTTCTCTATTTTTAATTAATTCTTTAACTTTTTCAGGTGGCATATTTAAGAAAAATACTTTTGATGGTACTGGTAATCCATATAAGTTAAATTCTAAATCAAATAACCAATCTAAGAATTTTTTTCTTTCTTCTGGATCACTTATTTTTCCAGCTTGATGCACCATATTAGCTGTAGTATATCTATCTGCTAATATTATTCCACCTTCATCATAATATTTTTGATATTCTTTTTTGAATGTAGCATATCTATCAGCTGCATAAAATGTTGAAGCTATATATGGACTAACATCTTTAGCATTCTCTCCAAATTCACCTGATAAATACATTTTTACAAGTGATGAAGATGGGCTATCATAATTTGGAAAGCTTACTGTTTTGTAAGCTATTCCTTCACTTTCTAAACGTTTTTTTAATAAATCAAATTGTGTTTGTTTTCCACTACCGTCTGTTCCATCAATTACAAATAATTTTCCCATAATTTTTGTCCCTCATAATATTATTTTTTCTCAATTCTATTAAATAATGGTTCAATATTTTCTAATTTTAAACCTTTTTCAACTGTTGTAAATTCCCATTTAGCTTCACCTAAATTTAAGTAATTTCTAATTTTAGCGCAAGCTGTTGGCATTACCATATCAAATAAATTTGATAAGTTTGCTATTACAACACTACATGTATAAATAATATTATTAAATTCTTCTATATTTTCTTTTTTAGCTACCCATGGTTGTTTTTCATCATAGAATTTATTTCCAAGTTCAACTAATTGCATAATTCTTCTAATTGCTTCTCTAAATTCTAATCCTTCAACTAATGAAGCAACTTCTTCATATGTTTTTTCTATTTCAGCTTTTATTTCTGAATCTAATTCACCATTTGGAATTTCTTCTAATCCTTTAAATCTTAAAGTTCTATTTACTAAATTACCAAATTTATTTAAAATTTCACCGTTATGAGTATTTTCAAAATCTTCAATAGTAAAGTTTGTATCTTTTTTCTCTGGTCCATTTGATAATAAATGGAATCTTAAAGAATCTGATTCATATAAATCTAAAGCTTCTAAAGCTGTCATTCCTATACCTTTACTTTTTGAGAATTTTTGATCATTAAAATTCAAATATTCTGCTGAAACAATTGTATCAACTAAATGATAATTTTCTTTTTGTCCTAATAATAATGCATTTAATATGATACTATGGAACATTATATTGTCTTTTCCATGGGACATATAAATTTTATTATTATGTCCTTCTTTCCAAAAATCTTCCCAAG
>JAZLBY010000098.1:0-23825 GCA_045613965.1 Candidatus Scatovivens sp. | reverse complement strand
TTTCCAGAATAGTCTACGATTGGTGAAATATCTCTTAATACTTCTCCTAGACCTTCTTTAATAAACCAGTCATAAGAATCTTTTTGAACTTTTAATAAATTAGGAATTTCTACGAAATCTCCAATTTTAGAAAAAGTTTTACGTACACATTTCTCGTGTACAATGTCTTTTACTTTAATTTTTTCCAAAATTAAATACCACCTCTCTATATTTTTAGCAGGTCAGTGTATAAAATCATCTAAGTAAGTCCCTCTTGCAATAAAAGGTTGTTATTTCAACGTTTTGTCCCTGCCAAAAAACAAAAAATCAAAATAGTTCCTCTTTTATTCAATTCCTCTTACTAGATATTCGCATAAAATTACTACAATATTATATCCTATATTATGGTAATTCGTCAATACTTTTTTGTAATTTTTCTTAGGGATTTCAAGGTTTTTGACACTTTTTTTGATAAAATTTTATCTATTGACAAAAAAATATTTTTTATTGCATTTTAACTCAAAATATTTTATAGTATAAAAAAGGAGAAAATTATGAACGAAATATTTAATTTTAGAAGACAATTAAATATCGCAAAAGTGCTTGTTGTAGCAGCTTCTTTCATCATTATACTAATTATTGCTTTTGTATTTTTTACTCCTAATAATGATGAAAAAACATTATCAGCAAACACAATTACTGAAACGCACGAAAATAAAATTTCAGACTTTAAATCAAAAAATAATGAAATTATATTATCATTAAATAATTCTTACGGATTATCGCAATTTGATTCAATTCAGGACTATATTTTAGAACTTCGTTCAGAAGATAACCTAAATATATTTATAGAGAAAAAAAATTTATCCACAGATAAAATATTATATAATTTAGTAAGCAAAGATAAAGAAATTTATATTAAAGAATTTAATAGTATATCTAACATTTCAGATATCCGCGAAATCACTCTGGCAGATGGAACAATCGGATATACCTACGGATTTCACTACCTTGACAACCGAATGAAAAAGCCATTCTATCTACAAATAATTTGGATCCAAAAAAATTCAAATTATTATATAGTAAGTGCAGAATTTCCTTTAGATAAATTAGATTCATATTCAAAAATAATAAATGAAATTACAACAAACTTAAAATTCAAATAAAAAAAAATAACTCGCCAAATTTATGACGAGTTATTTTTTTATTAATTTTCATTAGCTTTTTTGGCAAGTTTAGTATCTAAATATTCTTCAATAACAACTTTTATGAACGCAGTTACTGGCACCCCTAGGAACATACCTAATATTCCAAAATAAGCTCCACCAATTGTAACTGAAGAAATTACCAATATTGGACTTAAATTTAATGTTGTTCCTAAAATTCTTGGATTAATAATATTAGCATCAATTTGTTGAAGAGATGTTATTATTACACCAAGCCATAACGCTTGCCCTATTCCACCTGTGAATATTGTTATTATAAACGATATTGAAACAGCAACAATTGCTCCAAAATATGGTATTACATTAAATAAACCAATTACGAATCCTAATAATGTTGCATACTTAATTCCCATCCAAGTCATAACTAAAGTTATAATTGTTCCTACTATAAAAGCATCAAAAATTTGACTTGTTATAAATGAGAAGAAAATATTATTAGTTTTATTATAATATCTAGCTATAGTTCTATTTGTTTTCTTATCAAAAAGTGCTTCAGCAACTTTTGCTAAAAATGCTTTAATTTCACTTCTCTCAAGTAACAAATAGATTGAAACTATAAAAGTTACAAATGCATCAAAAATTAAACTTGTTGTACCAACTATTCCTTTTAATGATGAGATAATACTATCTACATTTACTATTTTAACAATTTGATCTTCAAGTTTTAATTTAGGAATTTTTGATAAATAATCACCAATTTGGATTTTTGCAAGAATTGAATCTTCATCCAAATTATTAACGAAATTCATTGCACTGTTATAGTAATTTGGTATATTGTTTGCCAAATCTGTTATACTTTCAGATACTGCTGGTAAAATAAGATTAATTGATAACGTAATAAATAAAGCAACTAAAACATACACAATTATAACACTTATTCCACGAGCATGTTTTTGAATAAATTTACATTTTCTTTTTTTCAAAAACTTCTCTGTTCCTCTACAAGGAATGTACAAGATATATGCAGCCAATCCAGCCATAACATAAGGTGTTATAATTTCAAAGAATTTTGCTATTTCTGCAAAAATCAGTGAAACACTATCTACCGTCTTATATACTGCAATTGATGCAACAGCAAAGGAAAACCAAAATAGCCATTTTTTCCATTCCTTACTATTCATACAATTCTCCTATTTTATAATCTAATATAATTATATCTATAACTATTTTTAAAAACAATAAATTTTAAAAAATGTAATTAAAAAGACATATAGTTTTCCCTTAAAAATAAACAAAAAGAGGAGTTTTTAACTCCCCTTTTTTAATATACATAGCATTGTAAATTTCTTCTTCCAAAAATTATAGCAGATGAGTGTGAACCCATATAAATATCAATTTTATTATTTGATATTGCTCCTCCTCTATCTTCTACTACAAACCATCCGCCATTAGGTTTATCGGCTAAAGCTGGAATATATACAACAGTACCTATTGGATAACCAGGACCAGCAGCAATTGTATACCATTCTTTAGCAACTGCTCCAGAACTTGTTATTCCATTTGTCTTACCACAGCATGACATACAAGCACAATAAGCAGATGTGTTTAAGCTAACAACTTTTGGTTCTATACCTTCAACACTAGCAGCCAAAGCAGCTGGTGTTGGTGCATTAACTCTAGTTGATCTTGATACAACTTTTGTAGAAATTTGAATTATCTTATCTATCGGTTCTCTTAAAATATTTTCTGAAATAATAACTCTTTCAATTTCTTGCTCATCTTGATATCTAACTTTATATTTAATTTCTTTTAAACCATTAACTCCTTGTTGAAGAACTGCATTTTTTGTTTCAGTACCTTCTTTAGAGATATCTTTAGTTATTGTTTCATAAGGTATTTCTACTTGCTCAACAATAATCTTTTCTGTAATAGTTACATACTTTCCTAAAATTTCTTCTGTCGATACATTTTCGATTTTTTCAGCTATAACTATTTTTTCTTCAGATTTTTTAGAAATAGTTATTGTTTTTGTTATATCAAGTTTTGAGTCAAGAGATGGATGAACTACTTCATCTGGTAAAACAATAATATGATTTTCTGATAGTATCTCCGATATAACAACTTTTGAAGTCATAACTGTTGTTTCATAATCTTCTGGATAAACTATAGTTACATAGTTAACATCAGATTTTGAAGCAAAAACTCCAATTGTAAGTAAGCAAATTAAAACAATACTTATAAAAACAATTTTTCTAATTATCTTAATAGATAATCTTTCCTCTGTTTTCATAATTGTTCCTCCTTGAACTTGCAAGGCCATTATACTATTAAAGGTATTTTTTGTCAATTACATATCATCTTCAAAAAAAGACGCAAGTCTCACTTTTTTAGCAAGATTTGCGTCTTATATTTTTATTTCAAATTTTTAAGTGCTTCAATTCTTTCTTCTATTCCTGGATGAGTTGAAAATAAACTGCTCTTTTTAATTTGTCTTTTATCTTTAAATGGTGTAACAATATACATATGTGCATTACTGTTACTAGCAACATTTAAATCTGAAGAGTCAGAACTTATTTTAATTAATGCATTAATTAATCCATCTGGATTTCTAGTCATTCCAACAGCTGTAGCGTCTGCTAAATATTCTCTTCTTCTTGACACAGCAAGTTGAATTAATTGAGATATAATTGGTGAAATAATTAAAAAGATAAGTCCTAAAATCATTAATATAGCATTTCCTTTATTATCATCATCATCTCTACCATGTCTAAAAGATATTCTCATAAATGTATCTGAAAGCATAATAACAAATCCAACCATAACACTAATTACAGCTGATAATCTTATGTCATAATTTTTTATATGAGATAATTCATGAGCAACAACACCTTCTAACTCATAATAATCTAATTTGTCAAGTAATCCTCTTGTTACACAGATAATTGAATGTTCCGGATCACGACCAGTTGCGAAAGCATTTGGTTGTAAAGAATCAACAACATATAATCCAGGTCTAGTTGTTAATCCAGAAGCCACCATCAATCCGTCTAATATATGATTAAGTTGAGCATATTCTTCTTCAGTTGCCTTTCTTGCTCTTACTGAAGCAAGTACAACTTTATCACAATTATAATATGTCAATACTGTAGATCCAATAGAAAACAAAAGTGCAATTATCAAAGCGAATTCGCTATAACCTGCTGCATGGCAAAGATAATATACAATCAATGTTATCATTGTTAAAAAAATACATACTATAATACCAGTTTTAATTTTATTATTTCTAATATCTTCGTACATTATGATCCCTCCTACTATAAGCCTTTATAAAATTTTAATATAAATTATTATACTTGACAAGTGTTAAATTAATATTAACATTTTGTGAAAAATAAAAAACCGTTATCTTAAAAATAACGGTTTTAAATATTAATTTCCAAAATCAACTTTTACATTTTGTTTAACTTCTTCAGATGAAACTTTAAATAATTCTTCTTCTTTAAAATTAAACATACTTGCAATTATGTTTGTTGGTATAACTTGTAGTTTTGTATTATACATTGTAACACTATCATTATAAAATTGTCTTGCATAAGAAATTTTATTTTCTGTGTTTCTTAACTCTTCTTGTAATTCAGAAAAGTTTTGATTAGCTTTTAATTCTGGATAACTTTCAGAAACAGCCATAATTGTTTTTAAAGCTCCAGATAATTCATTATCTAAATTTGCTTTTTCACTTACTGTTGAAGCATTTGCCCAAGAAGTTCTTAATTCAGCAATTTTTGTTAATGTTGATTCTTCATGTTTTGTATATTGTTTTACAACTTCTACTAAATTTGGAATTAAATCAAATCTTCTTTGTAATTGAACATCAATTTGGCTCCATGCATTTTTTACTTTCATTCTTGATTGAACTAAACCATTGTATAATGCAATGATTATAGCAACGATAACAATCAATACAATAATTAATACCATATCAATATCCTCCGTGTTTATTAATTTACGATAATTATAACAATATTTAAAAATATATGCAATAACCTTTATCAAAAAACATTATACCAAAAGATTATTAACTAATTATTAACAAATTTCAAAACAAAAGAAGAGATAGCCTTTGCTATCTCTCCCAGGGAATTTTTAATTTATTTTTTTCAGAAAATATTAAACATTTTTATATTTCATATATTTATTATAACTTACATAAGCTAATACTAATAATACGATTGCAGGTATTATTATCATTTTAGCACCTGTAGCTGGTAAAGTTGTTCCAGATACTGTATTATCTTTTGTATTTGTGTTTGTATTTCCTGCTTTATTTGTATTTTTGTTTGTATTTGTATTTGTGTTTTTATTAGTGTTTTTATTTGTATTTGTGTTATCCGCTTTGTTAGTATTTTTATTTGTATTTTTATTATCGTTAGTGTTTGTATTTGAATTAGTATTTTTATTTTCGTTTTTATTTTCGTTTGTATTTGTGTTTTCGTTTGTATTTACATTTTTATTTTCATTATCATCTTCAGCTGGAGCTTGTTTTGCTTTTACTGTTAATGATACATTTTTTGTTATTTCTTCAGATGTTTCTGAATCTGCAGTAACAACAAATGTTGAATATGTTATTGCATTTTTGATCTCACCTAATGACGCGTCTTCTTTTACTACAAAATCAATTGTCATTAAATCAACGTCTTCTGTTACGCCTTCATTAAATTCAATTACAAATCTTGTATCATTTCCACTTGATGGATCACTATTAAATCCAATATATCCAGATGATGCACTTAAGTTTCCTTCTGTTACATCTTCTACAACTAATTCTTCTTCACCGATTGTTACTTTATTTTGAGCATTTTTGTGAATGCTTTCAAAAGTAATTGGTTCGATGATATCTGAATCATAATTTACATATCCTTCTACTTCTTCTACTTTTTCATTTTCTACATTTTCTAAAGATAATGTTACACTAATTTTTTCGCCTCTTTCAACCGAATCCTTAGAAGCTTTAACTGCTATAGTTGTATTTACAGCAGCATATACACTTGAACAAATCAAAGTAAATGCAACAAATAATTGCAATAATATTAACTTATTTTTTTTCATCATAATTACCATTCTCCTCATTTGCTTATACAATACAATATAAGGATAACATTTATGTTTATAAATTGCAATACCTTTTTTTGGTATTCAATTTATTACATACTTACCTTTCTTTTTTAGTCCTTGGGCGACACTCTCATCGCCCAAGTCCTGTAATTAATTTTTATACTATCGCTATTTTATTTTCATTTTTATTTTTTTATTTTTATTTTATTTAGCGTAGTTTAAGTCATATCCTTTTACTTCTGCTCTATGATATAATAATAATTTAGCGTCTGTTACGTTAACTTTTCCATCATCATTAATATCAGCAGCTTCTAAGTTAGCTCCGGCTAACTCTTGACCTCTAACTTCATTTTTATGAGCTTTAATAGCTATAGAATCTAATGAGTTAGCAACACCATCGCCGTTAACATCTCCTGTTACAACGATTTCAAATACTAATAGTCCGTCATTTCCTTCTACAACGTTTCCGTCTTTATCTTGAATTTGAACGAACATTCCTGTAGCCATATGACCAGATGTGATTTCTTCACCATCTTTTTTGATCACTACTTTATATTCTTCATTATCTAATAATGTAGATTTAAATGCGCTTACAGGTGTTTTTGGATTAATTGTTGAAATAAATTCATCTTCAACTTTGTATCCTAATTCTACAACTTCTTTAGCTGTTGTAGATTCTACTGTAACTACAACACTTGTTGAAACTGTTTCATCAGCTTCAGCTTTTGCTGTAATTGTTAATGTTTTAGCTGTTTCATCAGCTGCAACTGTTAAAGTTCCGTCTTCAGAAATTTTTGTGTTTGCACTTGAATTTCCTGCAACTGTCCATTTAACTGATGTATTTGTTAAATTTTCACCTTCAACTGTTGCTACGAATTTTTGTGTTTCACCAACTTTAACTTTTACATCTTCATTTGGTGTAACTGTTACTTTGTTTACTTTAATTACAACTTTTTCAACTGTAACTATAGCTTCACTTGAAACTCTATCATCTGCTTTAGATGTAGCTTTTACTGTTAATGTTTCAGCTGTTTCATCAGCTGCAACTGTTAATACACCGTTTTCAGAAACTTTAGTATCATTACTATTATTTCCTTCAACTGTCCATACAACTGTAGTATCTGTTCCTTCAGGAGCATTTACTGTAGCTGTAAATTCTTGTGTAGCACCTGTTTTAACAACAGATTCTACTGGTGTTAATTGAACTGTTACTTCAATTGGTTGGTTTTCGTAAATTTTAACTACTGCATATACGTATTTTGATGGATCAAATTCTGATGTAGCTTTTACTGCTACTACTTCTTTTGTTTCATCAGCTGCAATTGTTAATTTACCATTTTCATCTATTGTTGTATTTTCACTTGAAGCACCTTCAACTGACCATACAACTCTTGTGTTATTTAGGTTTTCACCTACAACTTCAGCTTTAAACATTGCTGTTTCGCCTAGTTTCATAACATCTTGTTTTTCTGTAATTTTTACTTCTGTTACAGATCTTGCAGCTACTGTATAATTAATTGTAGCTGTTGTTCCTTCACCTATACATGTATCAACTGGTGTGCCATTTCCTGACATTGGTATTACTTTTACAACACCTTGTTTTTCTCCAGCTGTTCTTGTATTAAGTGTTACATATGTTCCTTCAGATTCAATTCTACCGTTTTGGCTTGTTTCACCGAAGGCTGTTCTATTTACGTCAATTGCTGCCAATTGTGTAAATATTTTTGGTAATTCGATATCAACTGTTTGTGGATTTAAATCTAAATAGATTGGTTCTTCCACATTGATAACGATGTTTTGGTTATTTAAGTTAAGATTTAATGTATCTTCTCTTGCTAACCAGTTTGCATCATTTCCTCCTGACCACATGTCTAGGAATTGCATAATGCTTGTAATATCTGTAATTTGGTTATAAGATAAATCAAATTCTTTTAATGTATCTTGAACCTTTGTTAAATTAAATTTTAATGGTCCAGAAATTAAGTTGTGGCTTACATCTAAGTATTGTAAGAATGGTAAATTCTCTAATGCTTGGATGTCTGAGATATAGTTATATGATAAACCTAATGTTTTTAAGTATTTCATATCTTCCCAGTTAACTTCACTTAAATCTGTAATATAGTTTGAGTTTGCATATAATTCTCTTAATCCTTCTAATTCAGTAATTCTATCGAATCCTGTTAATAAGGCGTTATATGAAACATCTAATTTTTTAAGATCTGGTAATGTAACATATCTTGATACTTCTGAAGCATTGTTAACTAATTTACTAGCTAAAGCAATTAATTCATTGTATAAGTATAATACATTTGGTTGACTTTCAAATTCGCTTCCTAAGTTGATTGTTTCAACAAAGTTAACTCCTTTTACTATTGAACCAGAAATTTGTGCAATTATATATGCAACTTCTTCATCATCAGCTTCAACTCCGGCAATTTGAGCTAATTCTTCGATACTTGCAAATTCTGAAATTACATCTTTTAAACGATTCATTTTTGTATATGGTCCGTAGCAAGCTATAATTTCAGCTACATCTCCGTTAGCATTTGTGTAATCAAATACTACAGATCCTAATTCTAAGAAATCTGATACTAATTGCATCATATCATTTTCTATAACTACTGTTTCATCAGATTCGAATAATTCAATAACTTCAAGAATGTATTTTTCATTATCAACATCAATACCTTCTAATTCAAAGTTATAAATTCTTTCTTTTAAATAATCTTTTACATAACAGTAATCAAATGGTGTATCTAAATTTTCCATTCTGTTAATTAAGCAATAATTATACATTTCTGTAAATATTGTCATAACTTGGTATTCTCTGATTAAGCTTACCCAATATGTTCTTGGTTGAGCTGTTTCTTCAAAGAAACCTTCAAAATGTTTTGTAACTGGGTTTTCATTTTCTTCATACCCATAGAAATTAATTCCTAGTACATTACTAATAATTTCTTTTTCAAAGTCACTTAGTCCATCAACTTCATACATTTTTTCAAGTCTATCAACTAGTGATTTATAAATTGATTTTACTGAATCTGTTGATCCTAGTAAAGATTGTTCAAATGTTAAGTATTCCTCTAATGTTTGATAATTTACTTCAGGTGTTAATAAAGATGTTAATTTATAATCTTTATTATACACTTCGTAAAGTTTAGATAGGTAATAATATAATCCGTCATTACCTTGAATGTTTGCATTAGCTTTACCTAATGCTTCTTGAAGAGTTTCAATATAACCTAAGTTTTCTACAATATTTCCTTGTTCATCTCTTTCTGTTGATCCATATATGTCTTTAAGTATTTTTTCGATAGATTCTACTTTAGATTTTAATTCATCTTCATAATTTTCATTTTGAACTGTCTCAGTTTTTGTTATAACTTCACCTGTTGTTTCATCTGTTGTTGTTGTTTCTTTAACAGTTTCTTTTTTGATCTCTGAAGCTTCTTTTAATAATTTTGTTATATCTTCTACTGCTTTTTCAAGTAATTTAATTTGGGCTTTAACAGTTGACATACCATCTTTTAGGTCTTTTAATGATTCTGCTAAATTTCCATATTTTCTAGTTTGTAACCAGTAATTAAATTCTTCTTGAACTCTAGCTTCAAAAGCATCTTTTTCAGCTTGTAATTCATAAATTGGATCAATATCTGTTAAGTAGTTATGAGAAACATTTAAATATGATTCTAAACCTACAAATTTTTCTAATCCTCTTAAATCTCTAATTTCTTTATTATTTAAGATTAAAGATGTGATTTTATTTACTAAGTTTGTGTTAGAAATAACAAAAACTTTAGCTTCATCATAAGCTTGAACATATAAGTTTTCTCCAATAGTTGTGTATCCAGTTATTGGATCAATTCCAAAATGAGCAACTGGAATTTCATAACCTTTTCTTTCATAAACTACATATCCATGTGAATCTATTTTTCTTATCATTACTTCTTTTACTGGTAATGATAATCTTTCTCCATAGTATCCATCTTCATATGTGTATAATTCACCAGTTTTAGGGTTGTAAACATATTTTTCTTCCCTAGTTTCTTTTTCTCTAAGAATTATCCATCCTGGATTTTGTTCGTCGTCACTATAAATATATTGTTGTGTTAAAGTAACTCCGCTCGCATCCACTTGATAAGGATAGCTATCTAATTCACTATTTTCTAATTGTCCTGCTGTTAATTGTTTTTTAACAGCTTTATATAAATTACTGTCTGGTGTGAATACTGCTGTGTCATTGCTACCATGAACCACTACATATATATAGAATCTACTTCCATTTAATATGTTTGTAGCTGCTGGGTTTAAGTTTGCAGCACTAGCAGCTTCTGTTGGATCATCATAAATGTAAATTTCTAATTTATATAATCCTTTATATGGATTACCATAATCATCAGCAATTCTTACTTTAATTTCATTATGTCCTTCCATAACTGGATTTTGAATAGAATATAATTTTGGTATTGCTGTACTTACACTTACGTTTTCTGGAATTCCAGATTGTTTCATCCACGCAGATTTTACAAAACCTGCTTTTTCTAAAATTAGTGGTAATTCGTATGAACCAAAAATTTCTTGACTAGAATCTTCTGATTCATCAACTATAGCTTCATATACTATAGTAACTGTTTGTCCACTTAATAAAACAGTTCCTTTTTTACTTTCTATAGAATCTATCAACGCATCAATAGCAGAAACATCTTCTATTTGGTTTGTTGATAAATCTAAGTAAGTTAAAGGTAAAGAATTTAACACTTCTAAATTACTATCTTTTGTAATGTTGTTACCAGATAGTTCTAATTTAGTTAAAGAACTAAAATAGTCTAAACCTGTAAGATCTGAAATAGCGTTTTCATTTAAACACATTTCAGTAACTTTAGATTTATTTTCTTCAGATAGTGTTAATGTGTGAGTAATGTCATCACATGTAAAAGGTATCTTTTGTTCAATTAAAGATGCTTTTACTGCGCTGTACAATTTACTGTTTAGTTGAATCCCTTCACCCTCAGCTGCAGTTACCACGAAAAGTGGCATCATGCAGTTCAATAGCATTATAGTGACTAATGCAATTGAGATTAACATTTTCCTTTTCATAATAAATCCTCCCTGAATTTTTTCTGAATATTTTCATTAGCATAATCATAGCATTTCCATTTTTTTTTGCAATAGCAGTTTTTTCAATGTTTTCCAAATCGTACCAAAAACTATTAGGGAATATTGTTTGGCGTGTTTCAGTGTCCTTTTATTAAGTTTTAATTACTTTTTTCGACAAATTTTTAATTTTTTCTACGAAATCAATTATTAGATGCCAATTTTTATTTTAAATTTTTTTTATTTTCCACAAATTTTTCCACAAACTTTTCTATAAAAATACATTTTTTTCATTTTTTTACTTTTTCAGAATAAAGATCATTTTATATAAAAAAGCAAAAAAATCCACAATTTTTGCCATGTGGAAAACAAAACAAAAAAGTCTTAAAACGCTTTGCGTTCTAAGACTTCATTTTTATATACCAAAAATCCTTTTAGCATTCTCATATGTTTGTTTGGCAACTTCTTCTTCAGTCATACCAAGCACTTCAGCTATTTTTTGTGCTACATATTTAACCTTTGAAGAATCGTTTCTCCTACCTCTAAACGGCTCTGGAGTAAGATAAGGAGCATCTGTCTCTATTAAAATCTTATCAATTGGTACAAGTTTGATACATGGTTCTGATTTTGCATTCTTAAAAGTAACGTTACCGCTGAAAGATATGTAAAACCCTAGCTTTACAGCTTCTTTTATTAATTCTTGATTCAAAGGACAGCAATGAAAAATTCCTTTCTTTTCCACAGGTATTTTTCTCAAAATTTCTAAAGTTTCTTGCCAAGCATCTCTTGTATGAATTACAATAGGCAATTTTAGCAAATTGGCTATTTTAAGCTGTTTTTCGAATATTTTTTTTTGCAAATCTTTGTTATTTTTGTTCCAATAATAGTCTAAACCTATTTCACCTATCGCAACAACTTTATTTTCAATCGCTAATTTTTTGATTTCTTCTATCTTCTCATCAGAAAAATCCTCTGTATCATTAGGAGATATTCCACAGGTTGCATAAATCCAGTCATAATCTTGTGCAATCCTTACAGCCTCTTTACTTGCGTCGACATTGTATCCTGCACAAACAATTTTTGTTACATTCATGTTAAAAATTTCTTTTAAAAGTTCTTTTCTATCCTCATTAAATCTTTCATCATTATAATGAGCATGTGTATCAAAATATTCTATCATTTTTACTCCTTTATTATTGCAGAAACATAAGCAACTGCATATTCTTTACAATGAGATAAAGAGATATCGATCCCTTCTAATCCTTTAATATCAAAGCCTAAAACAACTTTTGGCCTTCCTTTTTCTACATTTATTACTTCAAAATCTGTATATTTATAATTTTTTGGAACAAATTCGCTCAAAGCCTTATAAACAGCCTCTTTTGCCGCAAATCTTGCAGCATAACTTTGATATTTTTGTACCTTTCTAGCTTCACAATATTCTATTTCACGAAGCGTGAAAATCGTTTTTAAGGCATTTTTTTCTTTTGAGTCGACTAATTTCATTACTCTTGAAATTTCGATTATATCTGTACCAACTAATACTCTCATAATGGCTCCTTTACAATAAAAATGCGGTCTTTTGGACCGCTTTTTTTATATTTTATGATAATAAATACATCAAAAAGATAATATTTATAGTATTAAATAACAGTGAAAATATCAATAAAATTACAATTATTGAATAATACACATTGTTTCTTTCTATATTTAAGTCCTTATATATAACTTCATATTTATTTTGAATTTCTAAGTATAAATCTTCTAAAACTAATGTTTTATTAAGTGTTTTATAGTATAAAGATCCAGAATCATCTAATGTTACTTCTTTATTCCATAAAATCTTAGTAAAACCAATAAATTTTTGTCTCATTTTAATAATTTTATCATATTCTTTAAAGTCATTATTAAGCTTCATTAAGAAGATTTTCTTATATAAAGACAATATATATAAGTAAAAATATTGATTTTCATATTCATAAGGAAGTTTAGTATAGTTATAAGTATCAATACCTGAACACATCATGTTTGAACTTGTATTAGATATTGCTGTTTTTACATACTTAAGCCTCTCTATAATATGAAGATTATGTTCTAGGTTCGCCTTGTTAAAATCCGAGTTATAGTTACTTGGAAGCACGTTTGCGAACTTCAAGAAATCATTTTCAATATTTATAAATTCAGTTTTTTCACTCCAATTACTTGTTTCAACACATACATAAGAGTAAGTATAAAACTGTGAATTAATAATACTCTCTTCCTTGGTAGCCTTAGGCTTTGAGGAAATTCCTGTTATTTGATTGATCAGTTCCGCTATATCTTTCATATCTTTAAATGTATCTGTTTGTATTTTAATATTTTCATAATCTTTTAAAGATGCAAACTCTGATGTAATACCTTTAAATCTATAGTTAAAATCTAGCAAATCCATGAATTTATTAGTGTTTTCAAGGTGTGTCTTCATTGTAAAGAAACATACACCTGTATCAAAACAAATAATTTCTATTCCTTCTATTTTAAAGAAAATACCATTTTCTGTTCCTACTTTTCCTTGTATATCTTCTGCTAAATCATAAGTAAAACATGCTACATGATTCTTTGTTATAACCTTAAGTTTATCTTCCTCTTTCATCTTCTCAAACTCTCTAAGAGGCTCCCCCCTAAGATCAAACGTTGGAAATAAATACTTTCTTATATTAGGTAAAAAGAAATTATAAATATCTAAATCTTTCTCTTTTTCAAAGACTTTAAAAGAACATTTCTTATCTTTTAGTAGTTTTAAAAGATACTTATCATATTTACTTTCTTCTATAATATACGGATGAATAAAATACGTATATTGATATTTTGTCATTAGTTCCAAGACTTTTACCACCTTTTTCTTCTGTTATTTTGTATATGCGTTAAATGTTAAATCACTATGTCTATGCCATTCAGATATAAAATCAATATATAAATAATTATCTAAATCGCGAACTGGTTCTACCACAATTGTTCCGTCAGATTTTAATGCACCCCATTTACCATCTTTATTAACGGCACAATATCCAAATCTATTTTGTTCTTTAGCATCATCATAGATACAATCAACAATTCTTTCTCCTTCTTTGTTTTCATATCCATATTTACCATTTTCTTTTATTAAGAATAATGTGTTTGATGCTAAAACTTCTTTATTTGTTTTTTCTTCAAATTTAAAATTATAATACTTATACTCGCTACCGCTTCTTACCCTAAGGAATCCGATATCTGTGTTTAATTCTGATACAATAACTTTTTCTAATACTTTAACTAAATCTCTATCATAAATATCTGTTGTATAATCTTCGCTTTCACATTTAAAGAAATCAGCTGAATCTATATAAGAAATCTTTTCATATTTAAACTCTACAACTGTATTTTCTGTAACATCTATAATACCGTATTTTCCGTCTTTTTTAGCTATATAGTAATTAGAAAAAGCATATTTTAAATCTTCATAATTTGATTTAATAATTTCAGTTCCTTTTTCTGAAATTACAGCGTATTTTCCAGATTTAACAACTATAAATTTATCTGTTTGCATATCAACAACTTGATCAAATCCAGAATCTAATACTACTTTACCTTTATTATCAACTATTTCAAGTTTTCCTTCTTCTACAACTGCATAATAATCATTTCTTGTTACTCTTTTAATTTCATCATATTTTTCTTCTAATATAGTTGATTTATCTAAACCAATTATTCCATATTTACCATCTACTTTTTTTACAATAAAACCATCTTCACAAGAGTTTGTAACACTTACTATTTCAGCATATTCAGGTTCTATAACAATTTCACCAATTTTACTGTTGATTAAACCTTTTTTACCATCTTTTTCAAGGATCAAACATTTTTCTACGCCTTCAACTGCATATATATTATCGTATATTGGTTCTAAAATTTCTTTTCCTTCAAAATCTATTAATCCGTATTTACCATTTTCTTTAAATTTCAAAATGTTTTCTTCATACCAAACATTTTGTCCATCAGTATTTTCAATGGCTTGAACCATTTCAAAATCTTCTAGTATTCTTTCACCATTTTTATTTAATACCTTTGTTTTATATGTTTCATTGTTATAATCTACATCATAAGTACAAATAAAAATATCTTTATTTTCATCTGGTACAACAATCATTTCTTCATATGATGTCTTTATAACTTCATTTCCTTTATTATCAATAACTCCCCATTTCTCATCTTCAAAAATTGCTATATATGTAAGAAGAGAATTTACATCTTTTGTTTTATTTTCACCTGTTATAAGGTTCTTTAAAGATATTCCAATCATAATAACAACAATTATAGTTAAAATTGTCGCCAAAACCTTCTTCTTGTTAAGTTTCGGGGTATCGTCATATCTTCTTCCACTTCTTCTACTCATAAAACCTCCAGAAAATAAATAAAATTATTCCATTATTACATACATACTATATCATTTTAAGCTTTAAAATACAACATTTGAAAGAAAATTTTTATATTTTTTTGACAAGAAAAAGAGGACAATAATTTTGCCCTCTGTAAATTACTATTTATTTAAAAAATATTGATAAACTTCGTTCTTGTTTGTTCCTCTATCTTTGGCTATCTTTTTTATAATCTCTTTCTTATCTAATCCTTGAGCTTCATACATTTCATAATGTTCTTCAAGAGTTAATTCTCCCAATCTTTTTTGCTCAATTTCTTTTTGAGAAACTTCACTTCCTTCTACTAAAATTACAAATTCACCTTTAATAGTTTCTATGTTTTCTAAAATCTCACTTACATAACCTCTAATAAAAGTTTCATGTATCTTTGTAAGTTCTTTCGCAAGTACTGTTTTTCTATCTCCAAGCACCTCTAAAACACTCTCCAACATGGTTTTAAGCTTATGTGGTGCTTCATAGAATATTAATGTTTTTGTTTCATATTTTAACTCTTCTAATTTTTCTTTTCGTTCTTTCTTTTCCGCTGATAAAAAACCTATAAAACTGAACTCTCTTGTTGAAAACCCAGATGCTATCAAAGCGTTTACAAATGCACAAGCCCCAGGTATTGGAACGATTTCTATCTCGTTTTCGATAGCAACTTTTACTATCTCTTCACCAGGATCAGAAATACCAGGAGTTCCAGCGTCAGAAACAACCGCTATATTTTGTCCCTCTAGTAGTTTTTCTATTAATATCTCGCTTTTTGTTTTTTCATTTTGTTTATAATAACTTATTAATGGTTTTGATATATTAAAATGATTTAAAAGTCCAAGTGTATGTCTAGTATCTTCTGCAGCAATCAAATCAACACTTTCAAGAATTTTAATTGCTCTAAAAGTAATATCTTCCAAATTTCCAATTGGAGTTGCAACTAAGTATAATTTTCCCTTCATATTCTATTTCCTTTTCTTATCATAAATTTCATATATTTCATCTGTGTAATCGCCATTTTCGCCATAAATTACTAATGGCTTTTCAATTTTCAAAAATTCTTTTGCACATTTTACAGCTTTAACTAATATTAAATTAGGCTTTTCATTCGGTTTTGAATGAACGAATCTAACTAGTTTTGGTTCTAATTTATATTTTCTTAAAGTAACAAAAATATCAGCCATTCTTTCCGCTCTATGTACCATATAAAATTCACCTAAATCTCTTAGTAACAAGCTTCCATTTTTTATAACATCTTCTAGATTACACTCTACTTCATGTCTTGAAATTAACTGTCTTTTATCTAAATTTTTAGCCCCTGTATCATGTTTTTTATAAGGTGGATTAGTTACTACGGCATCATATTTATTCTTCTCCAAAATATTAAAACAATCTTTAACATTGATATTAATAACTTCCATTCTATCTTCTAAATTGTTTAATTTTACGCTTCTTGAAGCCATTTCTGCAACTTCTTCCTGTAATTCTAAAGCATATATTTTATTTAAATTTGTCTTACCACAAAGAAGAATTGATATTATCCCTGTACCAGTACCTATATCAACCACATTAGCACCTTTTTTAATACCTTTAGCAAAATCTGATAAAAGCACAGCATCAACACCAAAACAAAATCCATTTTTGTTTTGGATTAGCTTTAAACCTTTAAATTCTAAATCGTCTATTCTTTCATCTTTTTTTAGAATAATCTCTTCCATTTTTCTACCTTTATTCTACAAATTTTACTTATCTATAATACCATAAAACAAGCAGTTTTACAACTCTTTACCATCAACTAACAATTTTACTGATTCCACTTCTTTAAGTTGAAGTAATGTATTAGATAATGCTTCTTTTATTTGTTCTATTTCTATGCTCTGCAAATCTAATCCAGAATCCTTAGTAAATTCAACCATTACAACGCCTTTTTCTATATATACATTTGGTCTTTTAACATTACTTGGAAATACAGATATTAAATTTTCATCATCAGGATCATTAAATAACATGCCCACAAATTCACCATATGGATTTTTAAGGAGCGTTTTTGTATCTATTAATATATTTTCTTTATCCAAATTATTTGTCGCCTTATTTTTGAAATAAATGCTTACCATTGTTTTTCTTAATTCTTCACTCGAAACTTCTACCTCCGGAATATACTCTGTTTCAATTTCCATGTTAAATACGACTATAGTCGTTATTATCAAAATAGCTACTACTACAGCTATTATTATCCATTTTTGCATAACTATGTCCTCCCCTTTATTATTCCTATTCATTAAAATGAAAAAATATAACAACATTTTAATTTTATATGCAAACAACCTCTTAAAGCATCCATTTTGTTGACTTTTTGGCATTTCTGTAGTATTATATTAACGAAAATTTTTGAAAAGGAAAAAAATAAGATATGACAAAAACAAGAAGTTTAGTTGGCGGATTAACTCATTGTATAGCGGCGAGTTTTTCACTTGTTGCCCTTGTATTACTTATTGTTTTCGCTTCTATTTGGGGTAACGCTTATCATATAGTAACTTATACAATATTTGGAACAAGTATGTTTCTTATGTATTTATTCAGTACTTTATATCATTGGTTAAATTTATCTGGAAAAGGTCTAACATTTTTTAAAAAATTTGATCAAATATTAAGTTATATTTTCATAGCATCAACCTATACTCCAATATGTTTAGTATTACTTCGTGGTCCTTGGGGCTGGAGTATTTTTGGAGTTATTTGGGGCTTAGTAACAGGTGCAATAATAATGACAGCTATATGGACAAAAATACCTAAAGCACTTACTTATAGTCTATTCTTTACTATAAGCTCAATAATTTTAATAGCTATTGTACCATTAATAAATACATTAAATGCACTTAACTTGTTTAATTCATTTTGGTGGCTTTTAGCTGGTGCACTGTTCTATTTTATTGGTGGTTTGTCATATATTCTTAAATGGCCAAAAATAAATGCAAAACATTTTACTAACCATGAATTACTTCATATATTCATGATTTTAGGATCAATCCCACACTTTTGGCTATTTATACATTATTTTATACAAATAAATTAATATTGAAATATCGGTTTAACACCTTTATTTAACCTTTAATATACTAGAATTGTTAATATTCAGTTAACAATTCTAGTATATATTTTGTATACAATTTGCCTTTTAGGCTTTAAGATATCAAGGAGAATTTTATGAAAGATTTATTACACGTTGGACTAGATATTGGCTCAACAACAGTAAAAATTGTAATTTTAAATAAAAACAAAGAAATCGTATATTCAAATTATGAAAGACACTTTTCAGATACTAAAACAACTCTTTATAATGTCTTAACAAAATTCACAAAAGACTATAAAGATTCAACATTTACACTATCACTAACAGGATCTGGAGCATTAGATATAGCAAAAATTTTAGAAGTAGATTTCATCCAAGAAGTTATCGCTTGTAAATCAGCTGTAGAAGCTCTAATTCCTCAAACTGATGTTGTAATTGAACTTGGTGGTGAAGATGCCAAAATCATATATTTTGATAAATTTATCGAACAAAGAATGAACGGTACATGTGCAGGTGGAACTGGTGCTTTTTTAGATCAAATGTCATCTCTATTAAATACAGATACAGCTGGTCTAAATGAACTATCAAAAACCTTCGAAACTATCTATCCAATAGCATCTAGATGTGGCGTATTTGCTAAAACAGATATCCAACCATTATTAAACGAAGGTGCTAGAAAAGAAGATATTGCTGCATCAATTTTCCAAGCTGTTGTTAATCAAACTATTAGTGGTCTAGCACAAGGAAGACCAATCAAAGGTAAAGTAGCATTTTTAGGCGGACCTCTAAATTATTTATCTGAGCTAAGAGCAAGATTTATAGATACACTAAAACTAACAGATGATAGAATTATCATCCCAGAAAACGCTCACTTGCTTGTTGCTACCGGAGCTGCATTTTCATCTATCGAATCAAAAGTTATAACAACAAAAGAATTAGTATCTAGATTAAAAACATTCAAAAGTGCAAAATTTAATACAGGTGCAACATTACCTGCTTTATTTGAAACCGCAGATGATTTAAAAGAATTTACAGAAAGACATGAAAAAGATAAAGTTAAAAGAAATGACCTAAAAACATATAAAGGTGATGCTTTTATCGGTATTGATGCTGGATCAACAACAACAAAATTAGTATTAATAGACAACGAAGGTGCTCTTCTATATTCACTATACGAAAACAATAAAGGTAACCCATTAAAAAGCGTTATTGGAATGTTAAAAAAATTATATAAAGAACTTTCAGACGATGTTGTAATTCGTTTTAGTGGTGTTACTGGATATGGTGAAAAACTAATACAAACAGCTTTAAATATAGATTTAAACGAAATTGAAACAATCGCACATTATACAGCTGCAAAAAAATTCTTACCAAAAGTTACTAGTATCATTGATATTGGTGGCCAAGATATGAAATATATAAAATTAAAAAACAACTCAATTGATAATATTATGCTTAATGAAGCTTGTTCTTCAGGTTGTGGTTCTTTCTTAGAAACATTTGCTAAAAGCTTAGATTTATCAATTGAAGAATTTGTTAAAGAAGCTATGAATTCTAAACATCCTGTTGATTTAGGATCAAGATGTACAGTATTCATGAATTCAAAAATTAAACAAGCTCAAAAAGAAGGTCATTCTGTAGGCGATATTTCTAGCGGATTGTCATATTCAATCATAAAAAACGCTATTCAAAAAGTAATGAAAGTAAGAGATGTTAAAACATTAGGTAAAAACATTGTAGTACAAGGTGGTACTTTCTACAATGACGCTGTATTACGTGCATTTGAATTAGTTGTTGGTAGAAATGTTGTAAGACCAGATATTGCAGGTCTTATGGGTGCATATGGAGCTGCATTATTAGCACAAGAACAATATAATAGCAATTTAGATATGCTATATCGTTCTAAAATACTTAAAGCCGATGAACTTGATTTACTTAACATCAAAATAAGCCATATACGTTGTAAAGGATGCGAAAACAAGTGCTTACTAACAATCAATTCTTTTGAAAACGGTAAAAAGTTCATCTCAGGTAATAGATGTGAAAAAGGCGCAAGTGAAAATTCAGAAGTAAAAGACTTACCAAACCTATATAAATACAAGTATGATAGATTATTTGGCTATACACCTCTATCAGAGGATGTTGCTACACGTGGAACAATCGGAATCCCTAGGGTTTTAAACATGTATGAGGACTATCCTTTCTGGTTCACATTTTTAACAAAATTAGGCTTTAGAGTTATCATTTCTGAGAAAAGTAATCGTAAAACTTACGAAAAAGGAATGGAATCTATGCCTTCTGAATCAGTATGCTATCCAGCTAAGTTAGCACACGGACATGTAGTAAGTCTTTTAAAACAAGGCATTAAAACTATCTTTTATCCTTGTATCCCTTATAACCGAAAAGAATATGAACAATCAGATAATCACTATAACTGCCCTATCGTAATTTCATATTCTGAAGTTATAAAAAATAATATAGAAGAACTAAAAAGCCCTGAAATTAAATATTTAAATCCATTTTTACCAATAGATAATATAAAAAATTTAGCTGAAATTATCTATACTAGTGAAAACTTCAAGGACTTTAACTTTACTAAGAAAGAACTTCTTGAAGCTGGAAAAGCGGCTGAAGAAGAATTTAAAAACTTTAAAAATGATATAAGAAAAAAAGGCCAAGAAACAGTACAATACATTAAAGATAATAACTTAAGAGGTATCGTATTAGCTGGTAGACCATATCACGTGGATCCTGAAATAAATCATGGTATAGATACTTTAATAACAAGTCTTGGTTTATGTGTATTATCTGAAGATAGTATATGCGAACCAGAAAATGGTGTAAGTAAAAAATTACGTGTTGTTGATCAATGGGTATATCATTCAAGATTGTACGCAGCAGCAGAATTCGTAGGAAAACATGACTTCTTAGAAATGATTCAATTAAACTCATTTGGTTGTGGCGTTGATGCTGTTACTACAGATCAAGTTGAAGAGATTTTAAAAAGCTATAACAACATGTATACGCTAATTAAAATAGATGAAATCAATAACTTAGGAGCGATTCGTATCCGTGTTAGATCTCTTTTAGCAAGTATGAATAAACGTATTTCTCAAAAAGAATCAGAAGGTCTTGATATTTCAAATAATCAAAAAGATGATATTGGAAACTACGAGATAAAAAGAATACCGTTTACTAAAGAGATGAAAGACGAAGGTTATACGATATTACTACCTCAAATGATTCCAATTCATTTTGAATTGTTTGAATCAGCTATGAACTCAATAGGATACAAAGTTAAATTATTAAGAGAATGTACAGAAAAAACAGTTGAAACTGGATTAAGATACGTAAATAATGATGCATGTTATCCATCAATACTAACAACAGGACAATTCATTGAAGCACTTCAATCTGGAGAATACGATACAAACAAAACAGCTTTAATTATGTCTCAAACAGGTGGTGGTTGTAGAGCAACAAACTATATTGGATTTATAAGAAAAGCTCTAAATGATGCAGGATTTGGACATGTTCCAGTAATATCTTTCAATGTGTCTGGTTTAGAAAAAGCAACTGGTTTTAAAATTACTACAAAAATGGTAACAAGCTTAATAAAATCAATATTCTATGGAGATCTATTACAAAAACTATTATTAAGAAATAGACCATATGAAATTAATAAAGGTGAAACTCAAGAATTATACAATGTTTGGCTAGAAAAATGTAAAAAATTATCTGCTAAATCAAATTTAATTGAGTATAAACAATCAATAAAAGAAATGATATCTGATTTTGAGAAAATCAAAATTAACACAGAACTTCAAAAACCAAAAGTTGGTATCGTTGGTGAAGTATTAATTAAATATCACCCATTTGGAAATAACGAAGTAATAAAAGTACTTGAAGAAGAAGGAGCTGAGGTTATATCTCCTGATTTTATAGGTTTTATAAAATATGTATGTACTCAAAAAATAACAAACTATAGACTATTAAAAACAGATAAAAAACAAGCTAGAATCTTTAAATTAGTTATAGAAATTATAGAACTAATTGAAAAAGACTTAGCTAAAGAACTAAGAAAATCTAAAAAAGGATATTTACCTCCAGCAAATATATTTGAACTTCAAGAAAAAGTTGAAAATATACTATCAATCGGTAACCAAACTGGAGAAGGTTGGTTCTTAACTGCAGAAATGATTGAATATATTGAACATGATATTCCAAATATAGTTTGTGTACAACCATTTGCATGTTTACCAAACCATGTAGTTGGAAAAGGTGTAATAAAATCAATTAGAGAAAAATATCCATATGCAAATATTGCACCAATAGATTATGATCCAGGAGCAAGTGAAACTAACCAAACTAACAGAATAAAATTACTTACAACTGTTGCAAAAGATAATCTAAGAAGAAAAAATCAAACAAAAAAAGCTTTAGAAATAGAAAACATCGTAAATGAAAAAGAAAAATTAAACAAAAAATAATAAAACGCATTAAAATAAAAAATAAGAGGTTTTAAGTGTATATAGTACATCTTATATTAACCTCTTATTTTTTTATTTATTTAATAGATTTAAATAGAAAATAGAGCCATTTTGAAAAACATTATCAAGTAGACAAAAAAAGGCCTAAAAAGGGCTGTTTTTCAATTATTTTTATCTTAAAATTTAAGTTTTTTAAAAAATTTGAGAAAAACAACAACTACTTTCAGACAATTTTTATCAACATTCGTCGTATTTACTACAATCCTAATTCAATTTATGTATACTTCTCTAAAATTGACTATTACGTTAATTTTAACATTAAAAATCAACTAATACTAAATAGTAAGATTAATTTAAGCAGAAGCACACTTAAAATAAGTTAACATTATTTACATTATGTAAGTTCAACTATATCTAAAAAATTCAATTAATAATTAATTATTTTATTCATTAAAATACCAACAAAAAAATAATATTTAATTAT
>JAZLBY010000097.1:0-2547 GCA_045613965.1 Candidatus Scatovivens sp. | reverse complement strand
TTATTTCCTTTTTTACTTGCTCTATATCCAACTCCGTTAACTTCTAATTTTCTTTCGAATCCTTTTGTTGTTCCTTCGATCATGTTGTTTAATAATGTTCTTGTTAAACCATGTAAACTTCTGTTTTCAGCTTCGTCGTTTGGTCTAACTACTGTGATTACATCACCATTAATGTTAACAGTAATGTTTTTGTGGAACTCTTTTGTTAATGTTCCTTTTGGTCCTTTAACAGTAATTACTTGACCATCAACTTTTACTTCAACACCTTGTGGTACTGTGATAGGTTTATTTCCTATTCTTGACATTTTAGTTTCCTCCTTCTTTAAATTTTCTGCCTTAGCTTAAATTATTTTAAAGACATTTAATTCATTATTTTAATATTTAATATGTATGCTTTTTGCATACTCCAAAATTACCAGATGTAAGCTAATACTTCTCCACTGATTCCTAATTCTCTAGCTTTTTTATCTGTCATAATTCCTTTAGATGTAGAAATTAAAGCAATTCCTAATCCATTTAATACTTTTGGTAATTCATCTTTAGATGCATAAATTCTTAAACCAGGTTTACTGATTCTTCTTAATCCATCTATAACTCTATTACCTTTCTCATCATATTTTAATGTTATTCTTAAAATTCCTTGAACATCACTTTCGATTTCTTCAAAAGATCTGATATAACCTTCTTCAAGTAATGCTTCTGCTATAGCTTTTTTAATTTTTGATGTTGGAACATCAACTGTTTTAAATTTTTGGCTGTTAGCATTTCTAATTCTTGTTAACATATCTGCTATTGGGTCAGTTGTATTCACGTGTATTACCCTCCTTTTTTAAAATTTTTATCTTAATTCTTTATTATTTATTTTTTAATTACTCTTTATATAAGAGCATGGATCAAATTACCAGCTTGCTTTTTTAACTCCTGGAATTTCACCTTTATGAGCTAATTCTCTAAAGCAAACACGGCAGATTCCAAATTTTCTTATATAAGCGTGTGGTCTTCCACAAATTCTGCATCTGTTATATTCTCTTGTAGCATATTTTTGTGGTTTTGCACATTTAACTTTTAATGATTTTTTAGCCATTTTTTTCTCCTTTCTTAAAAAACCTCTTTTTTCTCATTCATTCGATTTCATAAGTTATCAATCGAGTTGATATACTTAGTTTCTAAATGGCATTCCTAAAAGTGCTAATAACTCTTTTGCTTCTTCGTCAGTTTTAGCTGTTGTTACAAATATAATATCCATACCTCTTAATTGGTCTACTTTATCATATTCGATTTCTGGGAATATTAATTGTTCTTTAATACCCATTGAGTAGTTTCCTCTTCCATCAAAAGAATTTCCTGAAACTCCTCTGAAATCTCTAACTCTTGGAAGTGCAACATTGATTAGTTTGTATGCAAAATCATACATTTTTCCTGATCTTAATGTTACTTTGCATCCTATTTTTGCACCTTCTCTTAATTTGAATGCTGCGATTGATTTTTTAGCTTTTGTTACGATTGGTCTTTGACCTGTAATAATGCTTAAATCGTTCATAGCGTTATCTAAAGCTTTTGGATTATCTTTTGTTTCTCCTAATCCAATATTTATAACTATTTTCTCTAATTTAGGAACTTGCATAACTGATGAATAATTAAATTTTTTCATCATTGCTGGAACTACTTCATTTACATATTGTTCTCTAAGTTTTTCCATAGTGCTCTAAGTCCTCCTTTCATATCTTTCTAATTATTTTAATTTTGCATTACATTTTTTGCAAACTCTTACTTTTTCGCCTTTTTCTTCAACATATCCTACTTTTGTAGCTTTTCCGCATTTTGGGCAAACTACATTAACTTTAGCTGAATGGATAGCACATTCTACTGGAATGATTCCACCTTCTTCACCTTGTTTTCTAGGTTTGATATGTCTTTTTCTAACGTTAACACCTTTAACAACTATTTTGTTTGTTTTTGGTATAATTTCTAAAACTTCACCTGTTTTTCCTTTATCATTTCCTGATAAAACTTTAACAGTATCACCTTTTCTTATTCTCAATTTTTTCACCTCTTTTTCGTTTTTAAGGTATGTAGTATTAAAACTACATCATATATTTTCTCATTATTATAAACATTTAATTGCTAAACATTGTTTAGCTTTGATCCTATAAATCTTCTGGAGCTAAAGATAAGATTTTCATATATTCTTTATCTCTTAATTCTCTTGCTACAGGACCAAATATACGTGTTCCTTTTGGTGTTCCGTCTTCACGGATAATAACTGCTGCATTTTCATCAAATTTTAAATAAGAACCGTCAGCTCTTCTAACACCTTTTTTAGTTCTTACTACTACAGCTTTTACTACTTCACCTTTTTTAACAACGCCACCTGGTGTAGCTGTTTTAACAGAAGCCATGATGATGTCTCCTACTTCAGCATATTTTCTATGTGAACCACCTAAACATCTAATGCACATTAATTCTTTTGCACCTGTGTTGTCAGCTACTTTTAATTTAGTTTGTTGTTGTATCATTATTGGTTCCTCCTTCTTAATAAATCACTTG
>JAZLBY010000096.1:0-21241 GCA_045613965.1 Candidatus Scatovivens sp. | reverse complement strand
ATGGATATAATAAAGTTCAATTTTCAATAGATATAGAAAAGATTTGGGAAATACTACAAATAATTATCAATCAAAATATTATACAAGTTAAGCCTAATTACTTTCTTTTAATATTTAATTTAACAAGTATTTTATTTGTTTTAATAATTCCAAAAAAACACTATGTAAATGGTAAATTACTATCTATTTTTACTTTAATTGCAATTATGATTATTTCATTACTTCAAGTATTAGCAATAACAAGTTTAACTGGATTTTATATGTGTTATAGAGCTGAATATACTTACCTTATGCTTCCTGGAATTAGTATTCTTTTCTTATGTTTATACACAGATTTATTAAATACAAAATTTCTAAAATCAATACTATTTATAATTGGAATAAGTATACTTTCTTATGTTATTTTACTTGCCAATTATTCTACTAAAGCACATAAATATACAAGACAAGAAGATTTTAAAGAAGGAAAAATAATTGCAAAACTTGTAAATGAATATCAAACAGAAAATAATATTAAACTTAAAAAACTTATATATTGCTTAGATTATGGTTATGAATTTACACATCCAGAAGTAACTAATCAAGATGAAGGATCTTTTAGAATATTTGCATCAAGATGGGTATTACCAAATGCAATTAATTATTTTTGTAATACCAATTTAACTGGAGAACTAGATCAATATTCACACGGAGACTATTTTGATGCTAGAGACTGGGATGATTTTTCAGAAGAACAAATCGTATTCGTTGATGATATAATGTATTTATGCATATATTAATTTTAATAAAAAACTCTAAAGTATTAATGCTTTGGAGTTTGTTTTTTTGTTTGTTTTTCCACATTTTCTGCAATATTTGTTAATAACTTTTTTATAAATTTTATTTATATTTTAATATTGCTCTTATTTTTATTTTATGATTTAATATTATATATGATCTTTAAAAAGGAGATTTATTATGGCAGAAGAAAAAGCACTAGCGCATGTAAAGCCTAGTTTTTTAAACAATTTTAGAATGAATGTACTTGGACATAACTGTTCATATGTTGATTTTGATGGAAAAATGGGAACATTAAAATACCCACCTACAAAACAATATCCATCACGTTTAACAAAACATATCCAAGAATTACATATCACAAACGTACCAACAATTGATGACAAATCAAATCCTATAGACGATTTAAGACATTTTAAATATCTTAGAAAACTTACTTTAGGTAAAGGTGTAACTGGAATTACAATGAATTCCATTCCATCTTCAGTTGAAGAACTTACTTTATCACAAGATGTTACAAGTATTCCAAAAGGATATTTATCTAATGGTAACTTACATATAATTTCAGGACCTGGTTATAAAGTAGATACAGGAACAACTCAAACTAATGATATTTTCTATCTTGATGAATTTCAAAGATTAGTAGTTGAAAAAAGTCAATCTATTGGTATTGGTTTAGAAGCACATGAAACAAAACGAGGAGTAAATATTCAAGATTTTACTACTTATATTAAATTAAATATGGCAGAATCTATAATTCGTCATTCTAATGAATTTCCAAACTCAAAATCATTATACGTATATGCTAGAAGTATGGGACACGGACCTGATACATCAATAAAATTAGTATTAGACTCTTACCCTATGCCAGAAAAACGTAAAGAAGGATTAGATGATGAAAAACTTATTGCTTTATTAGTTGTTGATGAAAAGAAATTAGATTTATCAAAACTTCAAAAACAATATCCAAATCTTCAAAGAATATTTGTTGCTGATTCTGTAAAACAAGTTACTGAAATGGAAAATACTTTTGAATTAGCTTCTCATGGATTTGAAACAACACTTCCAAATGGTAAAAAACAACAAGTAATACTTCTTTCAGATAAAACAACACCAATTAAAAAAGCTTCTACAGTAGAACCTTCTCAAGAAAAAGAAAATGTTCAAGAAATTGACAAAGAAGATATTGAAAAATAAATATAAAACAAAAAAGATGGAAAAACTTCCATCTTTTTTTACTTTTATTCAAAAAACTTATCATCTTTTATTAATATCCAAAATAATATTCTATCAAAATCAAATAATAAACTATCTATGTTATTTTCTGAAATTTCATGATCATCATCTTCAACTAACATATTAAGATATGCATTAACTGTTAAGAACTCATTTGCTATATCTTCATCTTTTTTTTCTATTAAAATATTACCTAAATATCCTAGATTTGAATAAGCGACATCAATGTCATATTGTTTTTTCATATATATAATTCCAACAGACTCTATTATAGCATTTAGCATATCATAAGCTTTACTTATATCACCTTTTTCAATTAAGCCATACACTAATTCTATTTTAGCTTTATATGACGGTACTTTATTTATATTTTTAAATTCTTCTAATTTAGTCATTTCTACCATCCCTCTCTTGTGTATTATTTTTAGGATTTTTATTATATTTATGCTTTAATCTTTTACCTGGCTTACTAAATTTATAAGTAAATGGTCCACCTAAATAAACACCTCATATACTTGGTCTCTCTTTACACAATTTTTTTCTATAGTTGGCATTCTAAGCTCATTCAACATTGCCGCTTCTTGAAAGTAATCACCAGTTCCACATGAGGAAAAGTTTTTAAATCTGTCAAACTTCTTGTCAATTGTTTGTGTTAACTTAGTAACAGATATCGTTTCTACAGCCAAAACACATCACCTCACTATATTAAACTCCATCTATTATACCACGCCTCGAAACTTATGCAAACCGTTTTGTCCTATTTTCTTTTATATCTTGAAATTTACATAAATTTAAAGTATAATATCATTTAGACTTTGCCCACAGGAGGTATAGTTATGGCAAAGAAACGGTTGTTAACTAAGTTGCTCGTTTTTCTGCTTACTGCAGCCTTACTGCTTCCAAGTCTTTTTTCTTTGGCGCAAGCTGCTGGCCAGGAAGCTGTAAGTGAAACAACCTACGTTCGTAAAGGAATTGTTACCGCAAGCGGTCTCAATCTCCGGGAAGGCCCCACTACCTCTTCGAAAATACTTGCGACCCTCTCTAGAGGAACTACCGTAACTATTCTCGGAGAATCGGATGAGTGGTTTGAAGTAGAATACAATGCCGTGTTTGGTTACGTTCATTCATCTTACGTGAAGATCGTCAATTCAACAGGTGTTGTAACTGCTAGCCAACTCAATGTTCGTGCAGAACCTACAGTCAATTCAGGCTCTATAGATAAACTCCCTAAAGGAACTCACGTTGAAATCCTCGAAGAAGTAAAATCTGTAGATGTTGCAAATCCTGTATGGTTCAAAATTTCGTACTTTGACGGAAATACCGGTTATGTTTCAAAAGACTATATTCGCCTCATGATCACAAGTGGCGGACAATATAGAAAAGTTGGCATAACCACTGCATCGGCTCTAAATGTTAGAACTGATTCTAATGTACTTTCAAAATCCATTACACGTCTTTATCGTGGCTCATATGTAACCATCGTAGAAGAAAGAACTACTAAAGATTTTTACAAACTTTGGTATAAAATCGACTACGGTGATCAAACAGGTTGGGTCGCAGCTAAATACGTAAATGTATTGGATTGGTCTGAAAAGCCAGAAACTACCGCTAGTACATCTAGTCCAAGTTCTGGTAAAAACAGGAATCATAACATGAGTCTTGCATGCAGGACACTAAGTGGTACCATTGTTCTCCCTGGCGAGAAATTCTCTTGGGTAAAAACAATGGGAAGCTGCAATGAAAGTAAGGGCTATAAAATTGCTACTGTATTTAGTAATGGCGAAATAGCCGAAGGCTTTGGCGGAGGTGTCTGTCAAGTCTCGACTACATTTAACATGGCAATTAAAAAGCTCGGGATTTCTACAAATGCACACACGCATAGCTTACCTGTAAGTTATGCCAAACGTGAAGACGAAGCGAGTGTTTCTTACCCGTATGTCGACTTCTCGTTTGTTAACACGACAGACAAACCCATACTCGTAGAATTCGTAGCAAACAAAGGAACAGTTGTCTGCAATGTTTACATCGCAGAATAATACGTTTCAATCAAAGGGTCCCTACACTAAGGGGCCCTATTTCTTTTTTAAAAAAGCAAAACGCGAGCATAATCATTGCTCGCGTTTTGTTTTTAGCTTTGGCTGGCGTTATTTTTTTAGAATTTCAAATCATAAACCTTAGAACCGATTTTGTACTGATAAGCAAATCCATCAGAGTTGTATCTGATAAGAGTCACTTTACTAGCAAGTTCCTTAACCTCAATACCGTTGAAATAGTACAGCTTGCTATTGCTATTAATCCATACAGGGCATCCATTTTCTGCAATGCCAAGATATGTAGACTTATAGCTACTTGCAAGTTTTTCACCATTCCAATAGAGATAGTTTCCACTCTTTTTGAGAGTCAAAAGAACATCGCCATCAGTCGAATATGCTACACTCTTCGAGGTCGTATTCTTGACATAGGACATATCCAAAAGATCATCATATCCATATGCGCCAAGAAGTTCATCGAGATTATATGTCGTACGAGTAGTCGTAATAGATTCTACGAACCCATTCTTATCTTTTTCGTAAGACAAAATCTCTTCGCCAAGAGAAATAGGTAATGCCTTTTCAAAGTTGTCATTCGCAAAAGCATATACAGTACCATCAAGATCATACAAGATGGTAAAGAAGTCGTGAGAGTAACCCACAAACTTAGCTCCTACGCAGGTATCACTGATAAGTTTTTTCTCAGTTTCAACCCAGACATTGGAATTTTTGCAAAATACGGAAATCAAAAGCTTATCATTCCGATATGCATCGTAGGCAATCTTTGTAGGATCGCCACCGTAGGCATAGGTGAGAACATAATTCCCAGATTTCTCACTTTCACCACCTGGAGTAGTACTTGTGCTATTATCGCGTGCATAACTGCCGCTAAACGTCAAAGAAGAAAGGTTCTTGCCGGATACCTTTGCTCCAATGTCGTTTCTATCAAGCTCGAAATACTTCGCATTCTTAATCGAGCTATTGATAGAGTAAGTTTTTGCGGTCGAACCGCTCATTGCGCAAACTTTTCCATCTTCTGTGATGAAATAAAGAGTGCCATTCCGGAAGCAAACTGTAGGTTTAGATGCTTCACTTTGATCATCATCCATCTCTTTAACACTGTTATAGATCAAAACGCCGTTCTTATCGTACAAGCAATCTCCATCAAGAGTAACATAGTCTACAGGATTGTAGGCCTTCTCAGAGGAGTTATACTCATAGTACTGAACGTTCCACTTGTCGGTTGCTTCATCAAGCCAAACAAATCCATATGGATCGTTTTTGCTTGCAGCAAACGCAGTAACTGATGTTGAACAAAGCATAAGCACCATCACAAGCAATACACTTGTGAGTCTTGCCATAGTTCTCTTCTTCATTAAATCACTTTTCCTTTCTGGGATAAACCCGCTCTAGATCTGAATTTCAATGTACGCCAGCCAAAAGCCTTTGCAGGAAGTCCTGCAAATTAGATGATATCTACGCCGAAGGCGCATCATCTTTAGAAATTATAGCACAGCATTTAATTTATGTAAACATTACTCCCCTATTTTTCACAAAATATTTACTTTTAAATCAATATTTTTGCGCATAAAAAAACCAGCAATGATTGCTGGCTCTTTATTTATATTTATTTTTTTGTAATTATTATCTTATTTACAACTGAATTTAATGTTGCATATCCAAATTCTATAGTACAATTATGTCCTTTTACATCAGCTTTTGCTTGATTTAATACCAATCTATATTCTTCAAGATTTCCTGGACCTATTGCATTTGTGCTTAATCCATTAAATCCAATAAACTCTACCATAGGTTTTGAATATAGTGTATCATCAATATTTTGTATCAAACGATTAATAACAATAATTGTTTCTTGAGCTTGTTGCTCACCCTCATACACTAAAAAGAAGTTATCAAAATTAAATTTGTTATAGTAATCATCATAATTTTGTTTCTCTGTAAAGAAATTATTATCTGAACTTACTTCCTCTTGTTTTAAATCACTTTCTTCTTTTTCTGTATTACTTTCTTTATAAGGATCTGCAAGCTCACCTTCTACATATACAACATCATTTTTAGTTTTACTTTGGTTCCAAACATCTTGTAATTTACCTTCTTTTTTCAAGTAATGATACTTAAAACCAACAAATGAAACAAGTACTAAGATAATAAATAGTCCCATTGTTTTCATAAACTTTTTGAATGGTGATTCCATATTCAAACCTCCTTTCTTTACCTCTCACCTTTAATTATACCACATTTTAAGCCATTTTTAAAGCTTTTTGCCTAAAATACTCATAAAAAACACCTTTTAAACATTGACAAAGCATAAAAAAATAATTAAATTATAAGTAGAAATTTAAAATAAGGAGTTTTATTTATGGATTTTTTAACTTTAGCTAAAGAAAGATACTCTTGTAGATACTTTTCAGATAAAAAAGTAGAACAAGAAAAAATTGATAAAATATTAGAGGCTGCAAGATTAGCTCCAACAGGAAGAAATTCTCAAAGTCAAAGAATTTTAGTGCTTACAGATGAAGCAAAACTTAATAAACTTTCAGGTTGTACTCCATATGGTTGGAATGCACCATTAGTAATGATTATTTGTTATGATAAAAACGAGTGCTGGCATAGAAGTCAAGATAATTTTGATGGAGGCGCTCAAGATATTTGTATAGTTACAACTCATATGATGCTTGAAGTTACAGACTTAGGTCTTGGTTCTACTTGGGTTGGAGCATTTGATCCAATTAAAGCACGTGAAATATACAATGTTCCAGAAAACTTAGAAATAGCTGCTATATTGCCTATCGGTTATCCATCAGAATCTGCACATCCTAGTAGACTTCATAATGATAGAAAACCTATTGAAGAAATAGCTTTTTACAATAAATTTTAATAAAAAAAGAGAGTGCTCGACGCATGTTGTGCACTCTTTTTTTTTACAGCTCATCATAGAAACTCTCAATCACTTCTTTAATTTTCGGATCAACGCTCAAGGCCTGAATTTCCTCTTCGGTAATATTTTGTGCTATTGTTCGAAGCTATTTACCATGTTTTTTTAATTTAAAAAGAGATAGCATTTCTGCCATCTCTTCCGTTATATTCATATTAAAATTCACAATTTTTTGGTGTTCTTGGGAATGGTATAACATCACGAATGTTTTGCATTCCTGTCATATACATCATTAATCTTTCAAATCCAAGACCAAATCCAGCATGTGGTACACTACCATATCTTCTTAAGTCTAAATACCACCAATAATCTTTTTCATCCATATTTAAATCTTTTATTTTATTTTGTAATACTTCTAAGTTGTCTTCTCTTTGGCTTCCACCAATAATTTCACCAATTCCTGGTGCTAAAAGATCACTTGCTGCAACTGTTTTTCCATCTGGATTAAGTTTCATATAAAATGCTTTAATTTCAGCTGGATAATCAGTAACAAATACTGGTTTTTTAAATATTTTTTCACTTAAATATCTTTCATGTTCTGTTTGAAGATCTACTCCCCATGATACTTTATATTCAAATTCATCATTATGTTTTTCAAGTTCTTTAACAGCATCAGTATAAGAGATTCTTCCAAAATCAGAATTTACTACATTGTGTAATCTATCAAGTAATGTTTTATCTATAAAGTTATTAAAGAATTCCATTTCTTCTGGGCAATGTTCTAATACATAATTAATTACATATTTTAACATACTTTCAGCTAAATCCATATCATCTTTTAAATCAGCAAAGCAAATTTCTGGTTCTATCATCCAGAATTCTGCAGCATGTTTTACTGTATTAGAATTCTCTGCTCTAAATGTAGGTCCAAAAGTATAAACATTTCTAAATGCAAATGCATATGTTTCAACATTTAATTGTCCACTAACTGTTAAATGAGCTGGTTTTCCAAAGAAATCTTTAGTAAAATCAATATCTCCTTCTTCAGTTTTTGGAACTTTATTTAAATCAAATGTATTTAAACTAAACATTTCTCCTGCACCTTCAGCTTCACTTCCTGTGATAATTGGTGTATGAACATATACAAAGTTATTCTCTTGGAAAAACTTATGAATTGCATATGATGCTACTGAACGTACTCTAAATACAGCATTAAATGTATTTGTTCTTGGACGTAAATGTGCAATTGTTCTTAAATATTCCATTGTATGTCTTTTCTTTTGAAGTGGATATTCAGGTGCTGATGTAGCAATAATATTTACACCAGTTGCTTTTATTTCAAATGGTTGTTTTGCATTTTCTGTTTTAACAACTGTACCTGTTACTTCAATTGAAGAACTAATTGTTAATTTACAAATTTCTTCAAAATTTGCTAAAGTATCATCAAATACTATTTGTAAATTTTTGAAAAATGAACCATCATTAATTTCAATAAATCCAAATGTTTTTGAATCTCTTACAGTTCTTACCCATCCTGAAACTTTTACTTCTTTAGAAAAATAGTTTTCAGAATTTCTATATAATTCTCTAATAACTACATTATCCATAATTATTCCTCCATTTTAAATCTTCTAGTATTATATAAGAATTTTCCAAGTTTTTCAATACTTACAAAAGATTATTAATTAATATTTTAAAAATGGAAAAAGAGCGAAGAATCCTCCGCTCTTTCCGTTAACATTTCAGGTAATTTTTCTCTTCCTGAGTAAGACCAATTTCATCAGCTTTTTCTTTCAAAAAGATTTGAACAATCAATTCATTAGGCAATTTCATTTTTATCATTGCCAGTTCTTCTTGATCCATTACTACATCAATCTGCCCAGTATTTGCCAAAACAAAGACAGCATATTCGCCAAGCACATCATTCAGAGTTATTCCTAAAAAATTATCAAAAAGAATATTAGCTACACTACCTTGATTATTTTCAAATGTATCAATCTTCATTTGATATTTATGAATTTGATCCTCAAGTCTTCTTACTGCAGCTTCATACTCTTCCTGAACTTCAAAACGATCTTCAGGAACGTATTCAGGGCAATTCATCCAATACTCATCAAAAAGATCTTCTCTTTCTTCTTCAGATAAATGAGCATTTTCTTTTTCAAACTTTTCAAGTGCTTTTTCAAATGCCTTATCGCTAGCATCAATTTCTTTGATTTTTTCTTGATACTGGCTTGTCAGTTCTGCAACTTTTTGTTTAGCATGAGCCATCTGATTACGCAACACTTTTAACTCATTGTTATCAATGACATAACCAATAGGTTTTCTTCGCCTTTTTCCCATTTCTCTTAAAAGTTTTTCAGCATCAAGCTTATCTAAAATAGACATTTCGATAAACAGAGCATTAATTATACTTTCGATACGTTCTAGATATGTAGTACCTGAGAAATAATGCATAGGCAAATAGGTAATTCTTGAAATTTCTTGAGTATGAAGCTTTTTAAGCTCAATTTTAGTATCTTCCTCAAAACATGGATAAATCTCTTTTAGATAATCCTTACATATTTGAGTCTGATCTAATAAGTGTGAGTTACGTAATTTTAATGCCAATTTGTTGCATTCAATCACTTTAGCAAAAGCTCTTTCTACACGCTTTTCAAAATAATCTTTTGATTCTGCAACGAACTGATATGCAGCGTCATAAGAATCAATCTTTTCTAGCATGCACCACGCTTCAAAATTTGTCACTTCCAAAAGTCTCATGGAAAGAATATATACGTAGTTAGATGTAAGAAATGGATTGTTTTTTGCCAAAGCATTTACAGCTTGTAAAATAATGTTAGCAATGCCGTCACGTTGCTCTTTAACTATTAAGTTGTATTCAAATGCAGTTTGTAAAAGTTTCAAATAAATTCTCATGTAATCAGCCGCATTTTTCGCTGTGCGACTTTCTAAATTGAACCTTTCCCGTACTGCATCCTGCAATGTTATAATTTGCATACCATACCTCCTGTTGTGTGTATGTATGTCTACAAGTTACATTTGGCCATAAGCCAAGCTTTTATATTATAACACAAAATCAACATTATGTCAAATTTACATAATATTGACAAGTTGTTTTTTTTATGCTATAATTTATAATGTAACTATTGACCCGTTCTCAAAAAGAGGGGTAATTTTATGGAAAACAGAACAACATTAGCAACCGTAGTAACAGATTCTTTCATGTCCTTACTTCCGGCGGAAGACGTAACAATGCTTCAAAATGGTGAGATGATTCTCTATTCACCAAAAGAGGCAACCACTTACTTACCGCTGGTTATTAGCAAAAAAGATGACATGATCGTTGTAACACCAGAGGATGATATTCCTGAAGATGCGTTAGTACAATTATTCAGCGAAGACGCATTCGATCTGGATGGAGTATATGAATTCTCAGAAGAAACACTTACAAAAGTGTTAGGTACGGAACCGGAACAGCTCTGCTCTATCATCGGATTCATCGACACTTATAAGAGCTTTGACTTCTTCGATACAACAGAATTCATCAAGATGTTACAGGAACTGACAAGTCACGAATATGGAATCTGCACAGTAATGCTCGCACTTGATACACTCGACAAAAAAGAGTTCATGCAGCTCTGTGTAACCTACAAAGAAACACCGGACGCCTTATGGAGGAAATTCAACAGATTCTTGGTTGCTGTTACAGAGAAAGACTATAATTAATGTTTAACGGCAAAACCAAACCTTTGTAACTAATTATGTTTTAAGGGCCTTATACAACTGTATAAGGCCCTTTGCCATGTCATTTATTATGCAAAACTAAGAAGGTCCCCATCTTGGGGACCTTCTTAATCTTTTACTACTGACTTATGAAATTGTAAAAATTCTTCCTGTGATTCAATATCTGGTATCTCGCCAAAAATTTCCAAAAGTACTTTTATCAAAGCAACAGTTCTCGCTTGAGTATTAATTGATTTTTTGTGGTTAAACTCAATATCAGTAAAGTACTCATAATCTCTTATTCGACTAATCTCTTCTTTAGAAAGCGATTCCTTTACAGCTCTAATATAGATATAATCATAAAATGCTGTTTTAGGTTCAAGCTTCCATATTTTTCCTTCGAACAAGAAATACTTTAACTCTCCTGAAGTCTTAAGTCTCACATCACTCTTTGCTTCCTTAGGCGAAACTTCCAAAAGGTCTACGAACGGACCATCATGTGTAAAACACTTGGAAGATTGAAAAATGTTTTCCAAAGTTTTTCCGTTTAACCGTAAATTGAATGCACTCAGTTTTTTTCCTAATTCCTCTTTGCTTTTCGTGCTAACTTCCAGTGCAGAACCGTTTATTTGTTCATGCATATTAGCAACTGATTTTTGTTTTTGAGAAACTGAAAGTCCCGGCATCCATTCAAATTCGATCTTCCGACTATAAACTTTGCTGTTTCTTACATAAAACGATAATCTCTCAGCCATTCATTCTCCTTTGTTCACTACACAGTTTAAAACTGTGACTACTTAGTTACTAGCTTCTGATTTTAGACTTGCTATTCTGCAAGAAATTTCATTAAAGTGATTGAAATTAATCATAGAATGAATAATACACCTCTTCAAGTAAATCATTAATCCATTCTACACTTTCTGAGTATCTGTGGCAATAATAGAAAAATTCCATTATGATATGAAAATCATCTGATGAAATTTGTCCCTCACTAGCCTCTTCACGAAGTTGTTTAGCATATTCAAGAATTTTCTTTTTTTCTTCTTCTTCAATGTATGAAACCCCTTCACATCCGATTCGATAGAACACTCCATTACTTACACCAAACAGTAAATCTCTTATTTCTTCTGTCATTTATTTCCCCCTCTCAGAAATTTCTTACTTCTAAAAAGTTGCATCTAATATTATACATTATTTTATTTATTATGTCAACTTATGTAAGAATTCTCTAATTTTACTTATCATCTTTTTAAAAATATTTTTTTCCTCTTCAATTACTATTAAATCTGTTTTTGTATCTATGATTGTTTTCTCTTTTTTCTCAAAAATATCATTTTTTTTAACAATTTCACATTTTTCTTCTTCAGCAATCAATTCTTCTTTATTATCAGCCAAATAATATATATATATGTTTGCTAGTAAATCTTTTGTTATCATACTTATATTCTGTTCATCGATTGTTTTGCTGTAATCATATTCAAACTTATAATCTTCATTCATATTTTTAGTATAAAATTCAACTTCTTCATATGGTATTTTTAAAAGTTCACTTTGTGGTAAACTTCTTAAAAGAACTATTAATTCTGAAAAAGCATTTCTATAATTAATATCAACTTCCATATACTTACCTATCATTTTCTTCATTATTTTTTCTAGCCTTGCTAACTAGAACTTTTCTTTTTATTTCTTTCTTTGCAGCTTTAGCTTGGACATCTTTTCCCAAAATTTTACCTATAATAAACCTTCTTAAAATACTTCTTTCTCTTTTTCTCGATTGTACTATAACATTTTTAAGTTGTTCTTTCTCAATAACAGGTATATCTCCAGATCTACTAATCAAAATTTTAGGCACTAAGGTATCTTCACCATTAAATATTTCTTTTTTGCTATCTTTAGGATCTTTAACAATTTTACTGTAAAGCATACAAGCACTTACAACTCTATCACTTTCATTATCATCTTTATATTTATAATCCATTCCATATACTACTAATTTATCTTTATCATCAACCTTAAAGTCTTTTTCAGTACATATTTTAAACGTTTCACCATAAAACTTCATCTTTTTAGAATCTACTGCTGTAGGATGAATTTTCCTCTCACTAATACCATATAATTTTTCACTTATATTTTTCATAAACTTAACATATTCTTGTACCATATTAGGTTTATTTAAATCTGCATCTGGCATAATTAATTTTACAAAATCTTCATTAATTATTATTTTTTTTACTACTTCTACATTAAGTGCTTTTATTAAATCATCTTGATTAAAACTTAATCTATTATCCGGTTTAGGAAAAAATTCATTAGCACATTTATATTGAGCTTCTCTCGCATTATAATATCTATTAACAAATCTTCTCTCTAGACTATTAAATTTCATATTATCTAGAAGTTTTGTTACAGCTTCATTTGTAATTTTACCATCAAAAATCTTTTTTAATATTTCATCATATATCCCTTGTGTTTTTACATTTCCTTCTAACAAAACTAATATATCAACTATTGGTAACGGAATTGTTTTTATACTTTCTTTTGGAATTATTCCTTCAACCGTAACCTCTCTGTCAGCTTTTGCACAATTTGCTGAAAAAGAATCTAACTTTATTCTTTTTACAACTTCATCATCTGAAAAATCATACTTAGTAATTGATTCTGGTAAATCTATTAAAAGTATTTGTGGTATTTTTGAATTAGGATCACCTTTAAATCCATAAGCATATTTAGCGCTTACAACAGCTATTTTTGTTGACGTAGATATATATTTACTCTTGACTTTACTTTTATACTTTGTTTCAGAACCGTTTCTTACATGTACACTTAACATTGTAGTTGAATTTAAATCTTCAGGTAATAAATCACTACCTTCTTGATATTCCTTTTCCGCTCTAAAAAGAATCATTTTTCCTCCCCAAATTATTTACTTCACCATAATTAAATCATATAGATTTTTTTATTTCAATACATAATAAAAAAAACACTTACCAAAATGATAAGTGTTAAAATCTATTAATTTTCTAATTTATAATCTAAATTTTCTTGAACTAATTTAAATCCAACTTTTTCATATAATACAGCAGCTGAAGCATTTGCAGGGTTAACGTGTAACGTTACAAATTTATTTCCTTCTTCCATTAATTTTTTACAGAAACTGTATATTCCTCTTTTTCCATATCCAGTTCCTCTATGTTCTCTTGTTGTTATTAATGCACCAATTGCACAACCATTTATTTGTTTTCTTACAGTTACTACATGAAGTGGTGCTTCATTTTTTTCGTTTTTTAATAAATATGCACCTTTTCTTAAAAATGCTTTAGCAACTCTTTCTGCATATGCATCTGGACAAGGGTCTGCAATTTTATAAGTATCACTATAAATAAGTCTAATGATATCCATTTCAAATGGAAGATTTTCTTCATTATTCTCTATTTTTTCAAATCTTTCACCTGGTAATAGTTCAAATTCTGGATGTTCTTCACCAGTATAAGCATATATATTTGAACCTTCTATTCTATTTATTTTCTTTTCAGGTTTCATAGATAAATATTTTTCAGCAAGTTTTATAGAATCTTGTTTTTCTGCTGATACTTCTAATAAATCTACATCAAGAGCAACTAAATTCTCAATAATGCAATCAACAACTTCATCTGATATTTCTTCTTCAAGAGAATATACGTTAAGAGCTATTCTATCATCTTCAACTAAGAATATTGCTTTTACTTCATCACCATCTTCTATTCTTCCTAAGAACCATTCTGTTAATTGATGATCTTCTTTTGGTAAAAGTATTCCTATCATAGTTTCATTTGCTATTTCTTCTTTAAGTAATATTTCTAAATTTTCATCCAAAAATTCTTTTTTTGTTTCATATTTTTTAAATTTCATTGGTTTTTTATATAATTCTATGATTATATTCTCCTTTCCTCATTTTTTCTTACAATATAATACCAGTAAATAGTAAAAAAAGCAAGGATTATTTATATTTATAACCCTTGCTAATAATTTAATTATCGAGTCCAAAACTTATGCCTATTGCATTATTAACTTTATTCATCACTAACCTATCATCTATATGACCAATTTTCTCTTTTAATCTACTTTTATCTATAGTTCTTATTTGTTCTGTAAGCACTACAGAATCAGATTTTAAACCATTTTTATTTGATCCTATTTCTATATGAGTAGGTAACTTATTTTTTCCTGTTTGTGATGTAATTGCAGCTGCTATAACAGTTGGACTATATTTATTTCCAGTATCATTTTGAATGATCAAAACAGGTCTTATTCCACCCTGCTCAGAACCAATTACTGGACTTAAATCTGCGTAAAACATATCTCCTCTTTTTATTACCATATAATCACTCCTAAAACTTATATAAGAAATAGAATTGCTTTTAATATTAAAATTATTTAAATTTTATATCTGTATATATTATGCGTATTCTAACGTTTTGGGTATCATCTTTAATAATCATTTTTTTAGGATTATAATTTTCATCTAAATAAAGCTCTTTATATTTCACATATGTACTACCAGAATCTTGTAATTTCACTTTTAAAATAACTTCACGTTCTTCTTTATCTAAAGAAAATCCATTTAACTTCGCATCTTTCTCAATCGTATTTAAAAACAATGCATTATTAACCAATAATCCATAATTTTCATACACTTTTTCCATATTTAAAGTTGTATTTAATATTTTCAATACATTACTGTCATTTTCTATTATAATTCCTCTTAAATTATCTGGTAAATTAATAATCATTTTCATTGAATCTTCTGTCACGAATTGATTCATTTCATAATAGTTTTCATTCTTATTACTAATAACACATACAGAAATTTTAGCTTCATAATTTTTAAATCTTTTTAATACTTTATCTGCAATCTTATCTTGATTTATAGTTTTATTATTACCATTATCCAAAAAAATATAATAAGAAATTCCGAAAATTACTAAACAAATTAAAACAAAAATAAACAATATTTTTTTCATAGGCATATAATTCCTCCAAAAAACAAAAAAGATAGCTTAAATGCTATCTTATTTATTAATTAATGATATTAAATTAAAGGTTAAAATATGCTTTTAAAATTTCTTTAAAATCTTTTTCAGTTTCTACTGAATTTATTTTATCTCTTATTACTGTCGCATTTGGAAGTCCTTTTACATACCAAGAAATATGTTTTCTAATCTCTCTTGTTGCTGTATATTCTCCCTTTTCTTTAAGCAATAATTCAAAATGTTCTAATATAACATTATATTTCTCTTCATTAGAAATCTCTGGAAGTTTTTCTCCTGTTCTTAAGAAATGTTCTATTTGTTTAAATATCCATGGATTTCCAAGTGTTCCTCTTCCAATCATAATTCCATCGACACCTGTTTCTTCAAACATTCTTAATGCATCTTCCTCACTTTTTATATCTCCATTTCCTATTACCGGAATTGAAACTGCATCTTTAACTTGTTTTATAATATCCCAATCAGCAGTTCCTGAATAAAATTCATCTCTTGTTCTACCATGAATTATTATTGCATCAGCACCTGCTTTTTCAATGATCTTTGCTGCTTCTACTGCAACTATATGATCATTATCCCATCCTTTTCTTATCTTTACAGTAACAGGTTTTGTTGCTTTTGCAACTACTTCTTTTACTATTTTTTCAACTAATTCTAAATCTAATAATAATCTACTACCATCACCATTTTTTACTACTTTAGGAGCAGGACATCCCATGTTTACGTCTAAAATATCAGTATATTCACACATAAACTCAGCTGCATTTCCCATTACTTCTGGATCTGATCCAAATATTTGCATTGAAATTGGTTTTTTCTCATTATTTGATTCAATCATTTTTAATGTCTTATCATCTTTATAAGAAATCGCTTTAGCACTAACCATTTCATTGCAAACCAAACCAGGATTACCATATTTTTTACAAATAATTCTAAATGGTAAATCTGTAACTCCAGCCATTGGTGCTAATATTATATTATTTTCAAGTTCTACATTTCCAATTTTTAATTTCTTTAAATACATCTTTTAAAATCCTTTTTTATTTCTATAAAACAGAAAATTTTTGTTAAATAAAGATTTCTCCCTATTCAACAAAAATTGCCTTCTGTCTTCTACTACTAATATTTAGTAATAATCCTATCGATATAAAATTTGTTACAAGTGAACTACCACCATAACTAACAAATGGAAGTGGTACACCAGTAATTGGTAATAATCCTATAGTCATACCGATATTTTCTGCCATATGGAAGAAAAATATTCCAGCAATTCCTATAGCTATATATGATCCTATATTATCTTTAGCTGTTTTAGCTATATAAATTGATTTTGTAACTAGTACAATATATAAAATTGTAATCGCACCAGTTGCAACAAATCCCATTTCTTCACCTATAACTGAAAAAATAAAATCTGTTGTTTTAGGATGTAAGAAACCAAGTTGTGTTTGATTTCCTTTAAAAAGTCCCATCCCAAATATTTCCCCTGCACCTATCGCAAGTTGTGATTGAAGTATGTTATATCCTCCATCTCTTGGATCTGATCCTGGATTTAAAAATACTTCAATTCTCTTAAGCGCATATGGTGGAAGGTTATTATATATTATTGGAGCTGTAATAACTACAGCAACCATCGCAAGTAGAATATATTTTTTATCAATTCCTGATACAAAAAGTATGAATAATATTGAAACAATGTAAGCCATTGCAGTACCATTATCAGGCTCAATTATAATAAGTCCAACTGGGATTGCCGCAAAAAATAAGAATATTATAAGTTTCCATATTTTATTAATTTCACTTCTACCTCTTAATTGCATTTTATTAATTATAAATGCTAAAAACAAAATAGTAATAACCTTTCCTATTTCTGAAGGTTGAAATGTAAACGATTCACCAAATTTAAACCAACTTCTTGCACCTTGTATTGGTGTGGTAAATAAAACACCTATTAACAGTACAATTAAAACTATATATGCTAAAGTTGAAAATCTAACTATAACATTGTAATCAATAGATGATGCTAGTATTAAAAATGGTATACTTATCAAAACCCATTGTACTTGTTTTTTGAATTCATCATGTTCTGTATTTTGAGTAGCTGAAAATAACGCTACTAACCCAATAATAGTTAATAATATACTTACAATCAGAATTGACCATTCTGTATTTTTAAGTAATTTTTTTCCCATTAACCATTACTCCCTATTTCTTTTTCTTACGTTTTGTTTTTGAAGTAGTTTTTGATGTTTTTGATTTTGTTGTTGAAGATTTCTTTTCTACTTTATTAACGTTTTCTGATACTTCCATTGATTCTTCTGCCGCTTTTTCAGCTTCTTCAGCTGCTTCAGCTGCTTTTAGCAAGTCATCAAATGTAACATCATCATCGTCATCATCTTCATCAACTTCTTCAAATAATTCTTTTACTTCTTCCTCTTCTTGCTCTTTATATTTTTCGTCTTCTTTATCTTCAACATTTGTAACTGTTTCTGGAAGTTCTATAACTGTAGCTTCTTCTACTTTTTCTGTTTCTTCTACTGGAGTAGCTTCTTCTACTGGTTTATTTTCATATGTTGGTATTCCCATCTCTTTATTAAAATCAACACCTTCAAAGTCTTTGATTTTTTCTGCCATCATATCATTTTTGATATTTACGATTGGAATATTAGCATATAATGATGGTGCGCCATTTGTTCCATCATCTTTAGCTTGATTTGTTAATCTAACATCAATAGAATCTTCATCTACTACTATATATTTCTTTATTACATCAATAATTTCTTGTTTCATTAATTCTAAGAAGTCTGCAGATACATTTGCTCTATCTTGCATTAGAACTAGGTGCAATCTTTCTTTAGCAGCATCTTTTGAACCTAATTCTTTTTGTGGCTCCTTAACTATTCTTTTGAAAAAATGTCCTATGTTTTCAAACATTACTTAATCTTACCTCCAAATTTTTATCTAACCTTTTATCCTTTTCCGAACATTCTTCTTAGCATTGCCATGAAGCCTGTTTCTTTTCCCGGTACTGTAACTTCTATATTTTCTCCTAATAATCTTCTAGATATTTCTAGATAAGCTTTTCCTGATGGAGCTTTTTTATTTGAAATTACTGGTTCTCCTTTATTTGTTTGTGTAATGATGTTTTCATCATCTGGTACAACACCAATTAAGTCAATAGCTAAAAGATCTACGATGTCATTTACATCCATCATTTCTCCTCTTCTAACCATGCTTGGTCTTAATCTATTAACGATTAATTCTGGATTTTTTATTTCAGATGCTTCTAAAAGTCCTATGATTCTATCAGCATCTCTAATTGCAGAAATTTCAGCTGTTGTAACAACTAAAGCTCTATCAGCACCTGCAATTGCGTTTTTAAATCCTTGTTCAATTCCCGCAGGACAGTCAACCAAAATATAATCAAATTCTTCTTTTAATTTATTTATCAAATCTATCATTTGTTGTTCATTGATAGCTGTTTTATCTTTAGTTTGTGCTGCTGGAAGTAAAAAAAGTTCTTTAAATCTTTTATCTTTAATTAGAGCTTGTCTTAGTTTGCATTTTTCTTCTATGACATCTACTAAATCGTATACTATTCTATTCTCAAGTCCTAAAACAACGTCAAGGTTTCTTAATCCAATATCTGTATCAACTAGCGCAACCTTTTTACCCGCTAATGCTAGGGCAGAACCTAAATTAGCAGTTGTTGTTGTTTTACCAACTCCTCCTTTTCCTGATGTAACAACGATAACTTCTCCCATTAAATTTCCTCCTTTAAACTATTACCATGCAATTATCATTTTTAACATATCTATAATATATGTTTTTTATGCAAAAGTCAATGAATATAACTACATTTTTGTAATAATTTTGTAACAAATTTTATGCTTCCAAAAATCTTGTCAAAAAAACTCAAAATTGCCATTTCCCTATATTGACTTTATATTTTAAAAAATATATACTGTACTTGGAAAAATTAGATTTAATTAAAAAATACAGTCTAATATTTTAAGTGAACATTATTTTTTTAACATTATAGCAATAACAAAATATTTATAGGAGGTTACGATGAGTAATTTAATTGAAATCAGATGGCACGGTAGAGGCGGTCAAGGTGCTAAAACAGCTTCTTTACTTCTAGCCGATGCAGCATTCAACACTGGTAAATACATTCAAGGTTTCCCTGAATATGGTCCAGAAAGAATGGGTGCTCCTATCACAGCTTACAATAGAATCAGTGATGATCCAATTACAGTTCATTCAAATATTTATGAACCAGATTACGTTGTAGTTGTTGATGACACACTTTTAGACTGCGTAGATGTTACAGCAGGATTAAAACCAGAAGGAGCTATAATTATTAACACAACAAAAGACGGAGAAGAATTAAAAGCAGCTCTTAAAGGCTATACAGGAAATGTATACAAAATTGATGCTAGAAAAGTTTCTATGGAAACACTTGGAAAATACTTCCCTAACACACCAATGCTTGCAGCAGTAGTTAAAGTTAGTGGAATTATGTCTGACGAAGCATTCCTAGAAGATATGATAGGATCATTTAAACATAAATTTGCAAAAAAACCAGAAGTTATCGATGGTAACATGAAAGCTTTAGAAATGGCTTTACAAGAAGTAACTAAAGTTTAGGAAGGAGAAATTATGACAACAGAAGAAAGATTAAATAATAAAACACCTTGGCAAGATCTTACTATAGGTGGAAATATTTATACAGCTGGTAACGCTAAAGAATTCAAAACTGGAGATTGGCGTTCAACTACTCCTATCTTCAAATCTGAACTTTGCAAACACTGTGGTCTTTGCTACCCAGTTTGTCCAGATGATGCTATTCCAGTAAATCCAGATGGAACAAGAAAAGATTTTGATTATGATGCTTGTAAAGGATGCGGTGTATGCGCTAAAGTTTGCCCATTCAAAGCTATCGAAATGAAATAATCAACCAAATATATTAATAAAGTAATATTAGAAAGGAAAATATTATGGGAATTAGAGAAAGATTAAGTGGTAATGAAGCAGCAGCTATCGCTATGAAACAAATTAACCCTGATGTTGTTGCAGCATTCCCTATTACACCTTCAACAGAAATACCTCAATACTTTTCTAGCTTCGTAAGCAACGGAGAAGTTGATACAGAGTTCGTAGCTGTTGAAAGTGAACATAGTGCAATGAGTGCATGTATTGGTGCACAAGCAGCTGGTGGTAGAGCAATGACAGCTACATCAGCAAACGGTTTATCTTTAATGTGGGAAATGGTATACATTGCTTCAAGTTTAAGATTACCAATCGTTATGTCATTAGTAAATAGAGCGGTTTCAGGACCATTAAATATACACAATGATCATTCTGATGCTATGGGGGCTCGTGATTCTGGTTGGATCATGTTATTCTCAGAAAACAACCAAGAAGCATACGACAACCTATTAATGGCACACAGAATTGCAGAACACAAAGATGTTCTATTACCTTTAATGGTATGTCAAGATGGATTCATCACATCACACTCAATTGAAAATATTGAATTATTAGAAGAT
>JAZLBY010000095.1:0-9991 GCA_045613965.1 Candidatus Scatovivens sp. | reverse complement strand
ATTTCATTACTTGTTGCTTGAACTACTTGTTTTGAATCCCAAAAAATTCTAGCATCCTTTACAACAATATCTGAAAACCACCCTGGTGTAAATGTATATTTACATCCATCAGCTGTAATCTTATACATATAACTTTGATGTGTACTAAAACTAAATTTTATTACTTCACCTGCTCTATATGCTCTATCAAAATCTATTCTTATATAATCTCCACCAAGTGAAGTATATTCTATTTTTGCAATATTTTTAGTAAGAGCTTTTATAGTATCTACATGTGAATTTGGCACTCCTATTTTAACCCATTCTAATGGCCCTTCAGAAACTGAATCTAATACTTTCCATTCAAAGTAATATGTCATATCTAAAGTTCCATCTTTTCTTGTATCTACAGTAACATAGTATTTTTGAATTTCATCTAAATCTTTCGCAAAACTTGGAACAGCTAAACAAATTAATGCTAAAAATACAAAAGCAAAACTTAATAATAATTTTTTATTTCTCATTAGTCTTACCTCCTCTTAAAGGACATATATAACTAATCTTGCTTGAATCTTTTCTAATCTTCTTACATTTAGACATATTCCAAATTTTATTCCATTTAACATTTAATATGTTTCCTAAAGATGCATCTTTTCCAAGCCAACTTTGACAAGGAACTACATTTCCATCTGGAGCAACAGCCATATTACTTAAACATGCTCCGCAAGCTGGAATATCTAATTTTAATTCTCTTAACACATCCTCATTTATCCATCCAGGAGATGTGAAACTTAATTCCATCTCTTCTTTTTCTGCAAATTTACATGCTTTCTTTAAAATTGATGTTATTTGTTTTTCAGTTAATTGTGTAGCTTTTGACTCTGTTTTTTTAGCATTTCCTGTAACAATTAACCCTGAAGATGATGCATATATTACACCTAAACTTTTAGCAAATCTTAATGTTTCAACATATTCCTTGTTTAGTGAGCAAAGAGGTGTATTTATACTAACATTTAATCCCGCTTTAACAGCATTTTTAATTCCTTCTACTGTTTTATCGAAATTATTTGCTCCAACTAATTTATTATGTACTTCAGGATCATGAGAATAAAGAGTTACTTGAACACTATCTAAGCTAGCCTCATATAATTCCTTACATAATCCTTTTGTTAGTAATACTCCATTTGTATTAAGTCTTGTTATAAACCAATCTGAATATTTTACAAGTTCTACCAAATCTTTTCTTAAAGTTGGTTCTCCACCTGTAAATGTAAGTTGTGGTATACAATTATCTTTACATATATCAATTACTTTTTTCCATTCTTCTGTAGAAAGCTCTTTTGTTTCAGCATACTCTTGTTCTGCTGCATAGCAATGTAAACATTTTTGATTGCAATTCCAATGTTTTTCTTTGATCATCGAACTAATCATAAGATCCATACGATGTGGAGCTTTCATAAATTTTGCAAAATCTCCTAAAGACACTTGCCCAATATCAAGATTTGTTTCTTCTTTTCTAGCTATAGCAACAAATAAATTTATCATATTTAACAAATCTCTTCTTACTTCTCCACCAGATACCCAAAAATATATTTTTTTAACCTTTTTTATTACTTTTTGGATAATAGTATTTAGCATCTCATCAGAAATCTCTTGTCCTTTAAACTTATTAACTTCTTCAATAAATAATGAAAGTACAATTGTCCATGATGGATTAAGTGGAACTATATCTTTACCATTTAAAATAACCGTACTAGGTCTCATTTTAAAAAATGAGAATTTAGAAGGCACTAAATGTATTCTAACAACACCTGGTTCATCAGGATTTAATGTTGTATGAAGCACTTTGTTTAAATATCTTTTTTCATAAATTTTTTCATATATATTTAACATTTATCTCTCTCCTATTATAATTTTATTTTAATGAATATGCTTCTACTAATCTTATCTCATATCTTGAATATGCTATTGGATCATAAGTTTCATCATCATATAAATCTATATACTCATCTATTTCAAATGATTTATTTTTTCTAATATCAAATTCAAATGCCTCTTTAACATTAATCACATTATCTTTGTCATCATAATGAATAATTTCAAAAATAACATATTCTAACTTTTCAGAAGAATTGTTTTTTCCTCTTATTATAACTTCATCATCTTCTTTATTTAGTAAGCATTCATAACTCACATCATTTAATTTTGAACTATAATAGTTTTGAGCGTCTTTATCTACTTGTATTAATACATCATATCTTTCGTATTTTTCTGGTGTTCCATAAAACGATACATATCTATCTAATCCAGCTGCAAGAACTTCTAAATTACTACTATCAATCTCAATTATTTTTCCTTCTCCATCATAAAAAACAACTTCTATCGAAATAGAATTTACATCTACATTATTAGTATTTTTTATCAAAAAATTTAACTGTTTTCTATAATCAATAAATTCTTTGTCAATAATAATATTAGATTCTATTTTTGCTATATCTTTACTATTTACAATGTTTGTAGACTCTGGTGCATTAACTGTAATCACACCATTTTCTCCCACCTCATATACTCCCTCTTCATCTTGAGAGCTAATACTCGCAAAAACTTCTTCATCATTATATAAAGGTGATGTATAATAAATTACTGCTGTTATGATCATTATTAAGAAGAAAATTACTAATATTGTATTTGCTCTATCTGACGATTTTCCTTCTTTTATTACATCATCTTTTTTTCTAGTTTCTCTTACAGATTCAGTCACTTTAGAAACTCTTGTTGCATCATAATTTTCATCGTTGTCAAGACTATCTATTGCATCCATTAATTTCTTATTATCTATCATATGAAACCCTCCTATTATAAATTTTACCTATAATGTTTTTTCATTTCAATAAAATTTTTAAAAAATTATCTACTTTTTTTGATTATTTTACTTGACAAAAACAAATAATACATTTATAATAATACTTGCGTTATGGCGACGTAGCTCAGTTGGCTAGAGCATCCGGTTCATACCCGGCAGGTCGTAAGTTCGAATCTCACCGTCGCTACCATTATCCAGCTATTTTAGCTGGATTTTTTATTTCCAAAAAATTATAAGTAATTTTGTAAGTGGTTGTAAGAGTTAGGTTACAGCCATTTTTTATTTTTAACCTTTCTCAAAATTCCTCAAAATTTATCCGTTTATATACCCATCAACATACCCAAAAAATAAAAAAATCAAATTTGGGTATGTGATTTACTTACCCAAATATTGATTTTTGGTATGTAAAAAACGGACATCCCTTTAAGGATGCCCGTTACAAAGATTATTTAATTATTTCATCTTGAGTATATAATTCTTCATTTTCTTTTTATTTTATATACCCATCAATTAACATTCCAAAATAATATGTATATATTGTCGCTGTAGCAACATTTAAATTAAAAAACAACAAAAATGTTAAAAGATATTTTTCTATTTTTTCTTTTATTATAAACTTATCATTATCAAAAACAATTGCTGTAAGTAATAGTATTGGTAAAAAATAACGAGGTTGCACACCATGTATTAATGGCATTTTTACAGGTGTCCATTGTACGTATAGACTTGTATATATTAAAAGTACAATTGATATAAATATAAATCCAAAAATAATTTTTGTAAATAAGTCAAATTTTATTTTTTTCTCTTCTGTATTTGCAAAAAATAGTATTGTAATTACAGCAGTACATATATAAATGAAAATTTCTGAGGCTTTCACACAAAACATACCTAATGCGTCTCCACATAGACCCGCAATATATGTATTAAAACTGAAATTTATAGTTCTAAATAAAATTATTATATAATCAATAGGATTTGTTAATATATATATAATTTGCTCTTTACTATTTACGCCATAGTTAAATTCTATTAAAAATCTCGTACAATACGCAAGCCATACTAAATTTAATATTACAGAAATTAAAATTGTTAATGTAATAAATATATTTTTGTTTTTGAAAGATTTGAATTTTTCTTTTGGTAATACGAGTAATAACAAGCACATTGGCACATAAACAATCTTACATAAAGAAATTACTATTGTACTAATAACTAAAATTACTTTTTGTTTTTTTGAATATCGTTCAATACTTTCATCATATTTTAAATGTAAAATATAAGCTACATAAAATAAAGACATTGCTAAAGTTAAAGTATCAGCAGACATTGTCGGTAATATATTTAAACTTACCGGAAGCATTGATATAAGTAAAATTAAATATTTTTTACTTGGCATAAATTTTATTGCTTTATAAATCAAAAATACTGCTATAGCAAAATTAAACAATCTTCCCATATACATTTGAATTGTAATTCCACCACCTAGAATTCTTGTAATTAGAATTCCAATAGCTTGTGGCATATGGCAAATTGGTGCATATAACGCTTGTGTATTATAATTCATCTCAATTTCTTCTTCTGTTTCTGCAAAATTCATTTTTTCCCAAGACTCTTTATAAGTAGCAGTAGTACGACTTACTACCTCATTAATTTTTGCATTAAACATATCTGTAGCATTTCCATTTTCATCTGCAACAGAAAATAAATTTCCATTTGATATTGCTACAGCTTTTTTAGCATGTTCTGGTTCATCGGGAACTCTTCCAAGTGGTGTTGCAAGACACATAATGATTCCTATTGGGATTATTAAACATAAAAATAAATTTTCAAGTTTTACTTTTTCATTATCTGCTTTTCTAAAAATAAATATTCCTATCAATCCCAAAACAATTATTAATGTATATACAATTATTCCATAAGTTGATTCCCATGGTAAATTAATTGAAAAATCTCCTGTACTACTATAATTAATGGCTGCAATAACAAGAGTTATTATCATTAATCCAAAAGAAATAATCCAATAAGTTAAATCTTTTTTAAAAGCATCCTTAATTTTCTGAAACATAACTTTGCGTCCCCCTATTTTTACATTAGAACGTTTTTATTTTATCATACTATTATTTTTAATCAAGGATAAGTTTTTTCTATTGATAAATTTGATTTTGTCTTGCGTAATAATTGCCTCCTTTTCATAAGGTACTTTATAAATTCTTCCTCGCAAAAGGAAATACAACCGTTCAACATTGTTCAATTCAAACCGTAAAGTGCAAAAATATAATTTCAAAGTGCAATTTTGCACTTTGAAATGTAAGATACTATATTTTTAGAAAAAAAGAAGTATTTCGTTGATTTTACAAAATACTTCTTAAAATATATTTAAATATTTACTCCAATTATTAAATATAATTTTCTTATTTATTTTTCAAGTTCATCAGTTTGTTTTAAAAGATCATCTAACTTTTTGTCCGATGTCATTCTCTTTATGAAATTCTTTCTATCTTCAGCACTTCCAATTCTATCTGACGTATACCCCATTCTAATTGCAAGCTTATAAAACACTTCTGGTTTTAAATCAACTAAAAATCTAGCTCTTTCTTCTTCATTCATTGACTTCATTTGCACTAAAAGATTTCTATTAACTCCAGGCATTAAAATAGTTGAACTTTGAGTTACAATCCCTTCATGTACATCTAATCTATTCGCTTTATATGATAATGAACTTCCTTTATTTTTAGCATGTAATGCTATCATATTATACCCTGGCACTTCCATTAGTACTGACATTACCATTTTTCCTTTATCAAAGACTTGTTTTATATTTACATTAGGATTATTTTTAGATAAATCAATCGCATGTTCTATAAGTTCCAATTTAACATCATATAATTCTTCTTGCATCTTTTCATTTTCTGTCATATGTGCAAATTTATTTATAATCATAGCAAGTTTCATTGCTTTATATGCAATATCCTCTTTTGGTCTTACATATCTTTTAGCAATAACATCATCTTTTGCTGGTAAAACTGGTTTTATATTAATTTTTCTACCATTTACATCAACAATTGTATCATCCTCTTCATAATATTCCGCTTTAGCTTTTCTATTAACTCTTAAATACTCTGTTAATAAAGTTTTATAGAATTGATCAATTTTTAAAGGATTATTTCCATCATAAATAATATAACTTTCTATATCAGAAGCAACCTGAGTTAATAATTTTTCATTTAATGGCTTCAATACTGATTCTTGTCTTATTTCATTTTCATCTTCTTTATTAATAAAAAATGTTTTACCATTAACTAAAATTACATCTGATTGTGTTACTGTATATTTTATATTCTCTAGTACACAATTTTTTACAGCATCTTTTCTTAATCTTTTCTCTTTAGAAGAAACATTTGGAATTCCTTTAAATATATCAAAAGATTCTGTCTCATCTAAAACATCTGTATAATCTTCACCTAAAAATTCTTTTAAATGTTTTGGTAATGCATCATATGTATATTCTACTAATTCAACGTCTGTTTCAGATAAATTAAATTTTCTAGCAGCTGGTGCTAATAAAACTGCATTTTTACCTTTCAAAACAGATGGATTTAAAGCTATTTTTCCAGATCTAACATTATCAATATCGCCCTTATTTAATGATGTTATCGGTACTAATAAAACAGAATCATAATTCTCTACATCCTCACAAGTATTTATTCTTCCTGATGCAACATCATTAGTATAAACTGCATAATGTGAATTACCATCAATATCAATTTTTAATCGTTTTTCTTCTTCAAAAGCATCAGTTAATCTAGTTACCGTTTTAGGAACAGGTATTACTATATAATCTTTTGATTCAATTCCTAATTTTTGGAACGCTTCTATTTTATTTTTATATCCTAATTCTTTAAAAGACTTTGCTTCTGAAATCTTCTTATTTCTTGCTATTAATTGTGCTTTTTTAGCTTCTAAATTTTTAATTTGTGTCCTTATTTCTTTCTCTTCTTGTCTACTTCTTAGAACTTCCCCACTTTTTTCAGAAGCTGTTTTATTCTTTTCTTTTAAAGTAGACACTCTTTGATTATTTTCTTTAAAAATTCTCTCTAAATTTTTAACATCAAATAATTCTGGTTTTGACTTATATAATTTTTCAAAATCATCAATATGTCTTGCAAAATTTTGTACTATTCTATTCAATTCTAATGTTTGAGAATAATATTTTGAAATTTCTGTCCATAATTCATGTGGTCTAACACCTTCTAAGTACATATAATCATCTTCAACTAATTCTGTACCTCTTTTTTCCATTGTAAAAATACCTTTGATATTAGCCATTATAATATTTGCTGATGTCTTTTCAATTACCATTGGTCCACCATCAATATCAACTACTATAAAACTATTATAAAACATATCAAATAATGCTACTGTATCTTTAAATTTACCAAAACCTTTTCTTGGTTTTTTATTTAAATTTTCAGTAGTTTCTTTTTTCTCTTCTACTGCTTCTGTAGGTTTTTTATCTTTATTTTTATTAAATAATCTCTCAAATAAACCTTTTTTCTTTTCTACTGGAACACTTGCCTTTTGTTCTGCTTGTTTTCCAAGATTTCTAAAATCATAATTAGTTGGTTGTTCTCCAGATAATATTTTAGCTATTTCTTCATTTAATATTTGTAAACATTTTGTTAGCTTCTCACGATGAATTAATTCTTCATCAAGCTCAATAAAATTAAAACCATCCATTATTTCTAGTTCAATATATTCCATCATACTAGTAATATGTCTAATAGTTTCAATTGATTTATCAATCTGTTCATGATTAGCAACAAAATCATATATTATTTCTAATTCTGCTAATTCTTTTTTATTAAGAATATCTTTTTGTACATCTTTTCTTTCTTTTGATGCTACATCTGACTCTTCTTTTAATTTATTAACAGTTTCTGATTTTTGATAATATGTATCTTGAAGTTCTGTAAATTTCTGATTTATTCCTAATATTTCTTCTTCATTGCGTTTAAGTAAAATTTCTTTTACTCTATCTACAAATCCCATAATTACTCCTATCTTTTTTAATACAAACTATTCTAATTATACCATATTTTACCGCACTTTTCAACTTTTATGTTAACTTATATTTTATCAAATTTGCTTTGACAAACAAAAAGTGATATAATATAAGTAGGCGTTTTGTGCTTAAATTTCTTTACTATATAAACTAAGATTCGACATTACAAGATGGAGGTAAGAAATGAACATTGAAAATTTAAGAGAAATGACATGGAAAGAAAAACGCAACCTGGCTGAGACCACAAATGACATGCGGCTTCTAATTGAACTGGCAAGCGACAGCTCTGCTAATGTTCGAAAAGGAGTTTTGCAACGAGATGACGCCCCTATTGAGGCAATAGCAAACGTGTACAAAAGCGCATCCTCTTTCACCGAAAGAAAAAATGTTGTCTATGCACTGTATAATGCACGACCGACAGACACACTCAGAAAACTCTTGAGCCAAATGGTTCTTGATGCCGATATTTCTATCAGCTTCGAAGCTATTAAGATGTATCGCAACAAATTCAAGACCATCGGCTTAACCGCTGAAAACTGCTGGAATTTGGAATCAGTAACTGATCCCGTATATCTTGATGATTGGGCAATCATGCTTCCTGGTTTCGGTGAACAATCACAACTCGCTGAGAATCCTAACATCACTGGTGAGCTTGCTCACAAGTTCGTTATGGCTCTTTTCTGCTGTGAGCGTTCTATGTATGATATTCAAAAATGTCTGTATAAAGTCCTTTCCCATCCCGGGATTCTTGATAGGACTATCCAGTACATCCGTGATTGCGAGTCTACTCGCAGCTACGAAAATGATTTCTACATGAAGCCTAAGTATGCCCTGTCTTCTTGCAGCACTTGCAGCTCTGATGAGCTCAACAATCTCATGGACGAATACCAGTCTGACGTTGACAAATACGTCAAAGAAAACTGGCTGCTCAGTGTCTTAGTTGAATACTTTGACAAATTCTTCTCTTCGTTAATTAGCAACCCTAATTGCACAAAAGAAACCTTTGACAAAGCATTTAATCTATTCGTCAAGAAGTTCCGTCTCGAATGGGCTAACACCCTTAGAATGATTTCTGAATGTTCACATTTCGCAGATGAGCAACTGCTCTACATGCTGCGAAGCCATCCTGGCAAGTGTTTAATGTTCTCATTCGTTCCCGAAAGGGTTGCCAAGCTGAGCGAAAACGATCTAAGTGCAATACTCTCAAACATTTCCATTTCGAGCAAGAATTGGATCATGCAATTTGCTAAGAACATGCCTGAATCGTTGGCTGTTCGTCTCGCTGTCTAGTTTCTCTTCGCAAACTTGCAAAATGTTTTGAAAGGCCCGCTGCAACTGCAGTGGGCCTTTTCTTTTGTTTTTATCTAATTTTAATATTGAAAGAAATTAACTTATTAAATATAATACTTTTAGAAAATAAACTATGAGGAAATTTTATGAAAAAAATTAAAACTAATTATTTACTTATCTTAGCAATTTTGATTATAGAATTACTATTCTCCTTTACCCTATTTCCTAATAATCATTGCTCTGATATTTATAATTTATTTGTTGAAGGATATAAAGATTATGCAATTAATTGGTTTGTTCCATCAGGTAGAACTGTGGCTGCAATTGTCTTAAATATTTTTGACTTTTTAAAAATAAATATAGACACATATATCTTTATTATGAAAATAATTGCATTATTATTTGCAAATATTGCAATATTTACATTTACAAAATTAACATTTGAAAAACTAAAACCTGATACATCTCTTTTTTCAAAAATAGTATGTTTTATAGCAATACTTTTAATCTTCTTTAATAAAGCAACTTATGAGTTTTTCTATTATGCTGAATCAGGTGTAATGTGGCTTGGTGTTTTATTAACTGTTCTTGCAATAAAAGTATTTTTAAAAGATAATTCATTTAAAACTTATTTAAAAACTTTTCTTCTACTATTTGTAGCTTTAAATTGTTATCAATCAGTGATATTAATTTTTATACCGATTATATTATTCTTTAAAATACTTGAAGAAAAAAGTTTTAAATCATTTATAATAACACTTTTTAAAACAAGTTTAATTGTATTAACAAATTTA
>JAZLBY010000094.1:0-22294 GCA_045613965.1 Candidatus Scatovivens sp. | reverse complement strand
GTATCAATATTATCTTTTTCCGGATAATGAATTATTAAATTATCAAAAGTTTTAAATCTATATACAGATATATAAAAATTAACAGGATACTTTTCTAATTCTTCAATCAAAAAATTTATCTTATCTTGATTAATAGTTTTTATACAAACTGTCTTCACATTTTTCTCCTAACAATAAATATACATTATAATATTCTACATTATTTCATTCTGTTATTAAAAACTCATATTAATTCCTTCTGATACAATAGTACTTACATTCTCAATTAAACTATCAATTTCTTTTGGTGTTACAATAAAATTAAACTTATTTAATTTCATTTTATTCACAAGTTCATCTTCTTTAACTTTAACTTCACAAGCATTTAGTGTATCAATTACAATAGTAGCAGCATCTAAAACTGTAGGTATTCCTATTCCAATTACAGGAATTCCTAATGTTTTTTGAGATAACTCTTCTTGTCTATTACCTACACCACCACCTGGTACAATTCCAGTATCTGAAATTTGAATTGATTTCCCTATTCTATTTATATTTTTAGAACAAAGACTATCAACTGCTATTATTAATTTTGGTTTTAAGTTGTCAACTATTCCTTTAACCACTTCTATTGTTTCTATCCCTGTTGTTCCTAACACTCCGTGGTACGATTGCACTTATACTTCTTGTATTTTTATCAATTGCACTTGGTAAGTATTTTTTTATATGTCTAGTTATTTCTATATTTTCAACCACTTTTGCTCCCAATGAATCAGGAGTTGCATTAGAATTTCCTAACCCTACTATTAATATTTCATCCTCTTTTTTTACATGTTTATTTAACACCTTTTTAAGCTCGTTTGAAAATACTTCTATAATCTCTTTCTCTTTTTCTACACTAATATTATTAATATTTAATGTATCAATTGTTATATACGATCCAATCCTTCTTCTTAATGCTTTTTCACCTTCTTTATTTAAAATAATTACTCTAGTAATTTTAGTATCATTAATATTTTCTTCTTCAGTTTTAATTCCTTTAATTTCATTTTCAATTTTATTTATATTTTTAAAAAGCTCTCGTCTTTCAACAGCCATATCTGTTCTAAAAAACATCTATATCACCACACCTTTCTAATATAGATATTTTTTCTATTTTTTACTAATTTATACAAACAAAAAGAGACTAACTCTAAAAAGTTAGTCTCTAATAAATTATTCTTCCCAGTTATGGAATACTTCTAATACATCATCTAGATCTTCTAGATTATCTATTAATTTTTGCATTTTCTCTCCACTTGCTTCATCTAATGAAACGTATGTGCTTGGTACTTGTTGTACTCCTGCTTCTAAGAATGTTAAATTATTACTTGTTAATACTTCTGTTACAGCTGTAAAATCTGATGGAGCTGTTGTAATTTCATAAACTTCTTCCTCAGCTGAGAAGTCTTCTGCTCCTGCTTCAATTGCAAGCATCATTAGATCATCTTCTCCCATTGAGCATCCTTCTTTTTCAATTACAATAACACCTTTTTTCTCAAACATATAAGATACGCATCCTGGTGTTCCTAAATTTCCACCAAATTTATCAAATATATGTCTTACATCAGCTGCTGTTCTATTTTTATTATTTGTTGAAGCATTTACTATAACAGCAACACCGCTTGTTCCATATCCTTCATAAACGATTTCTTCATAGTTTTCACCACTAGCTGCTCCAGATGCTTTTTTAATTGCATTATTAATTGTATCATTTGGCATGTTATTTGCTTTACATTTTGCAATAACATCTTTTAATTTTGAATTACCAGCAGGATCTGGGCCACCTTGTTTTACTGCTATTAGTAATTCTCTTCCTAATTTTGTGAATATTTTTCCTCTAGCTGCATCAGCTTTTCCTTTTTTAGCTTGAATGTTATGCCACTTACTATGTCCTGACATGATTAATTCCTCCCTTTTTCTAAAATCATCTAATATTTTACCACACTTTTCTAGTTTTGTGTAGTGTTTAAGCAAATTTAATTTTTTCTTCTTATATATTCTGCATATAAAATTGATACTATTGCAATAAAAATTGCTGTTATATAGTTAAAATTTGTAAAACTTTCTCCACCAAATACTGATAACGCATTTAATATTGCATGTGTTATAATTGCTGGCCATAGACTTTTAGTCTTAATAAATAATATCACAAACAAATATCCTATTGTTATTGCATTAACAATTTGTATCAATGTAGAAATTAGTTCAGCACCATTTAATAAATTTATTATATGACCTATACCAAACGTAATAGATGTAACTATTATAGCTACTTTTTCATTATCTTTTTGCATCATCTTAAACAAAAATCCTCTGAAAATAATTTCTTCTAAAAATCCTATAAAACACATTGATAACATGTATATGCTTATATCTTTAATACTTTTGGTTACATTTATACCTTCCCATAAATTAACACTCACAAGCAAAATTAATGGTATAAAATATAAATATTTTTTAGGTTTCGGAAATGTATTTAATCCATAATAAGTACTTCTTTTACTTATAAATATAATTCCCATAATAAATAATGTAAGTATAAAATTAACTACAACTAATTGATAATCGTATAAAGAATATTTTTGCAAACATAAAGAATTTGTTACTAAATATATAACAATCAAAAAAATTGCAATTAATGTTTCATGCTTTTCACAAAACTCAAACATCAATATACCCCTTTCAATATTGGTTTTATTTATAAATACATTATAATATTATTCATTTATTTTTTTCAAGCACAAAAGAAAAATAGCGTCTTTATACGCTATCTTTCTATAGTTCCATAACATTCTCTTGTATATTCACTTTTTAATTTACCTATTTGTTCAATTAATTCTGCTCTTATTCTTGCAAAATACATTTCTGTATGAGGATAATTTCCAATAATTGCTTGTGTATTTTGATCAAATATTTTTAATATCTTATCATCATCAAAACCTTTTATTTCACCATTTATTCCTCTTGCCTCTTCTCCTCTAGCAAACCAAATATTAGAAGCTCCATTATCAAAATATACACTTCTCTTAGTTACGTTATTTCCTGTATTTTCTACATATATTAAACCATTTTCTCTTTTTAGTTTAACTCTCGTGCCAGAATTATAGACTTCACTTGATTCTACTTCTATACCGTAATCATTAGTAATTACTTCTAGTTCTTTTCTAACATCAGCATTATCCTCATTAATTCTAATTGTGCCATCACTTTGTAAGCTTATAATTTTATCTAATATTCTTACTCTATTCTTGTCTTCGATTTTTACATATTTAGGCAAATCTTCTTTTCTTTCGTCACTTAAATAAATCTTAGAATAAAGAGATTTAGTTGCAGCTGGCATTTCCACAATTTCATCATTTACTCCCATTTTCTTTAGTTCATTCTTAAATTCTTTAAAATTCATTTTTTATTCTCCTTTATTTAAAATATTTTTTTTGCAAATCAAAAAAGACATACTGCACGTTTAGTACAAATATGTCTTCTCAAATATTTTAAATAAAAAAATAAGAGCTATTCATAAATCCTGTATAAGACATATAGTACTAACGTACTGTAAGTCTCATATTTTAAAATAACACCAGGTTTTGTCCACTTGTTGATGTTATTCCACATTCTGATTTATGGTTATTACTCCCTTACAAGAATTATTATAGCATCTTTTAAATATGTTGTCAAATCACATACATAAAAGATGCTATTATTTTTATATAAATCCAACTAATATTCCTAATAATGCCGCTATTAGTATAATTTTTATTGGATGTACTTTTTTAAATACTAATATAGTACTTATCGCAAAAATTATAATTCCTTTTATAAATTCAATTGTTTGTATCGTTTCTAATACATTTCCATTTGGAAAAAATACCGCTGAAGCAGTTGTAATTATTGCCGTTCCAATAAGAGCAACTACAGCTGGTTTTAAACCAAACATACAATATTTAACAATTTTATTTTCTTTAAATTTTTCAAAACATTTAGCAATTATTAATATTAATATAAATGAAGTTAGTATTACTCCTATAGTAGAACATATAGAACCAATCACTCCATTAACTCTTAATCCTACAAATGTAGAAATATTAATCGCAAATGGTCCTGGAGTACTTTCACTTATTGCTATAAAATTAACTAACTCTTCTATAGTCATCCACTTTTGTCTAAGTATTTCTTCTTGTATTAATGGTATCATTGCATGACCACCACCAAAAGTAAATGAACCAATTTTTAGAAAAGATAAAAATAAATTTAATAAACTCATTTTTGCTCCTTTCTACTTATTAATAAGTTATAAATAATTCCAAGTATAGCTGCAACTATAATCATATATATTGCTTTAATATTTAATAATAATACTGAAACAAAAGTTGTTGCTAAAATAATATATGTAAAAAGTTTCTTTGGAAATTCTTTATACATTGATACAAAAGTTTTTAGAATTAAAGCCACAACAGCTGCACGTATTCCAAAAAAAGCATTCTGAAAAATAACATTATCTTGTAAAATGTCAAGAAAACTAGATAACAATATTATTATTAAAAATGATGGTAAAACTAATCCTAAAGTTGAACAAAGAGCTCCAAAGAAACCTGAAACTTTATATCCAACAAAAGTAGCTATATTTACTGATATTGGTCCTGGAGTTGATTCTGATATTACAATCATATCAGACATATCTTCCTTTGATATCCATTTATTTTTTTCAATAACCTCTCTTTGCATTAAAGAGATCATTGCATAACCTCCACCAAAAGTAAATAAACCAATATTAAAGAATGTAGAAAATAATTTTAATATTTCACTTTTTTTCTTCATAAATCACCTTTATACATTTTTTACAATTTCTCAATAACTTTAGCTGCATATGAACAATCAGCTATTATTTCTTTTCCTTCTGCTTTAGCATTATCTATAACTGTTAACACTAATTTTTTAGCGATTCCTTGTCCTTGATAATTACCATTAACAAATGTATGATTTATATTCCACACATTCTCTTTTTCTTCAAATGTACATTCTCCTACTAGCAATTCTTCATCATAAGCTAATGCTCTTTTTGTTTCTCTTTCAAATTCGATTCTTATCATATAAACCTCTTAAATATCTATATCTAATTCTATTGGACAATGATCACTACCATAAACATCAGCATATATTTTAGCATCATTTATTTTGTCCTTTATTTCATTTGATGTTATGAAATAATCTATTCTCCAGCCTACATTCTTTTCTCGTGCTTGTCTCATATAAGACCACCAAGTATAAGCTTCTTCTTTTTCTGGATACAAATGTCTATATGTATCTATGAAACCTTCATTTAAAAGTTCTGTCATTTTTTCTCTTTCTTCATCTGTAAATCCAGCTGAAAAATGGTTTGTTTTAGGATTCTTTAAATCTATTTCTTTATGAGCAACATTTAAATCACCACAATATATAACTGGTTTTGTTTTTTCTAAATCTTTTAAGTATGTTCTCATAACATCTTCCCATACTTGTCTATAATCTAGTCTCTCTAATTCTCTTTTTGAATTTGGTGTATAACAATTAACTAAATAAAAATTATCATATTCTAATGTTATCACTCTACCTTCATTATCATGTTCTTCTATTCCAAAACCATATTTAACGCTAATTGGTTCTTTTTTACAAAATATAGCGGTACCTGAATAGCCTTTTTTCTCAGCACTATTCCAATATTGATAATAACCGTCAAAAATAGAATTTATTGTTAAATCAACTTGATCTTCTTGCATTTTTGTTTCTTGAATACAAAAGAAATCTGCATCTATTTTATCAAAAAAATCTTTAAAACCTTTTGTAACAACAGCTCTTAAGCCATTTACATTCCAAGAAATAAATCTCATATTTTTAACCTCCTTATTTTCAAAAAAATCGTCATGATTTTGTCACGACGATTTTCTTATTTATAACTATGCTTCTACGTTTCCTTCAACTGTTTCTGTTGTCTCAATTGGTGTTTCTGTTTCTTCTACAACTGCTGGAGTTGTTGGAACAGCACCAAAAGAAAATACTTTTTTAGAAGCTCTTGCTTTCTCTTCAAATTTTTTATAAAACTCTTCTTTAGCATCATTTAATGATTCTTGCATTGCATTAAACATTGCTTCAACATCTTCTTTAGTAAAATCATATGAATTACTTCTAGCCATTGGTTCTAAAATTTGAATGTCATGTAATACATTATTTACTCTTTTTCCTGCGTTCTCCATAAATTTAATTCTTTTTTCTTCGTTTACTTCTCTTTGCATTTTTCTTCTCCTTGTTTCGTATAAAATATTAATTACAACACATATAAAATATCACATCTAACAATTAATTTCAAACAAATTTTGACTAATTATCAAAATTTCCTATAATTAATTCTCCATCTTTATTAATTACACCATATTCACCATCTGCAGCTTCTACTAACCCCATATCTCCATAAAAACCTAATACAATTTGATATTTATTAGTATCTATTACTTTATTTCCTTCTTTATTAATAAAATATTGTTCTTTAGTCATAACACTATAATCTTCAATAACATGTGCTAATCCACTATTAAAATCTTGAGCAAGTAAATATTTATAATCAATAACTAAGTTACCTTTTGTATCTATATATCCATATAATTCATCTTTCTTAACAACAGCTAAACCATCAGAAAAATCTTGTGCTTCTTTATATTGTGGTTCTACTACAACCTTTCCATTATAATCAATGTATCCAAATAATCCATCTTTTTCTACTTTAATTAAACCATCATTAACAAATCTGCTCATTTCGTCATAACCAACATCCGTAACTTTATTTCCTTTTGTATCAATTAACCACATTTTTCCATCAGTATCTTCAACCATAGCAGTTCCATATTCATTAAACTCATTTACATCATCATAAATTGGTTCAATAACAACTTGACCATCTAAATTAACATATCCACATAACTCTGAAAAATCTTCAAATCCAGCCAAATCATTACTAAAAGGTGTTATTATATAATTAGTTACAGCATTAGATATAATTTCACCTTTTTTATTTATAATAAAATACTCTCCATCTTTTTCAACTGTTGCTGTCCCATTTTTAGAAAAATTCCATGCATCAGTATATACTGCTTCTATAATTTCATTACCTTCAGAATCTAAAAATCCATAATAATCTTCATCATTCTCATCTACAACTGTATAAATAGCCATTCCATTTGAATACTCAAAAACTTTATCATATTTAAAATCCGCTATAATGTTTCCATTTACATCAAGCACTCCTTCTAACCCTGTTTCTGGATCTTCCATGCAAATTCTTTCTTCTCTTACAAATAAATTATCATCATAAATATGATCTATTAAAAGATTTCCATTTTTATCATATAATCCCCATTTACCATCTTTTTCTAAACTTGCATAATTTTCGTTAATCATCGCATCTGAATAATCAACTATTTTTTCTGTTATATTACCAATTACAAATTCACCAGTTTTATTTAAGAAACCACAATTAAAACCATCATCATAAACTGTTGCAAAACCTTCATAGAAATTAGTCACACTTGATACATTATATTTAAAAGGTAACACAACTTCACCTTTTGTATCTATAAATCCCCAGTTGCCAGCATAACAAGCATTTACAATTCCATTTGAAAAATCGCCAACTTCATCAAAAATACAAGGAATTACAAGTTCACCCTTTGTATTTACAAACCCCCACATTTCATCTAATTGAACTGCAACTAATCCTTCTGAAAATTCACTAAAATCTTCATATTCATAATTTGAAAGTTTATTTCCATATATATCAACCAAATTATACATTTCATCTTTTTCAATTATAGCTACACCATCAACGATTGGAGTTACACTATCACATTTAATTTTAGATATGATTTCATTATTTTTATTTATAACAATAAATTCATCTTCATTTTCTTTTTTTACAAAAGTATAATCAGAATAAAATGCTACTGCACTTGTGTATTCTATTGGAATAACAACATTATTTTCCTTATCAATAAAACCCAATTTTTTATTTAATTGAACGCAAGCTAATCCATTTGAAAATTTTGTGATTCTATCATATTTAATATCAATTACAACATTCCCACCTTTGTCTATACACCCCATTTTTCCATTTAATAAAACTGGAGCTAGACCTTCATTAAACATCCCTATCTTATCATATATTTGTTCAACAACAATTTTTCCCGTTGCATCTATAACACCTGCTTTATTATCTTTTATAACCCAAGCAAGTTTTGTTTCAGGTTCAAAAGTTGAAACTTCATCATATATAAAATCAATAGCAACTTCACCTTTTTCATTTATATATCCCCATTTATTATCCTTACGCACAGGAGCTAATCCTTCAGAAAAATATAATGCTTCATTATATTCATAGTCAGTAATCATATTGCCTTCTTCATCTATAAATCCCCATTTATAATCTCTTGCAATAGGTGCATAACCATTTGCAAAATTCAGCGCCGCTCCGAAATTTTCATTATATAAAGATCCAACATAATTTTCATGCAATTCTACTTCCACATATTTTGCTAAATCCACACCTTCTTTAGCAGCACTTAATAACTCTTCTTTTTTATAAGATTTAAATGCGAAAATTAACATAGTCACAATTGCAACATTTAATACAATAACAATTAATAATTTTAAAAATCTTTTCATTATATCTCCTCATTTGCATAACAATTTATAATACTATTTTATCAATAATCAAATTTAAAAAGTTAATTGTAACTCATTTGTAATAAAAAAAACCAAACTAACAAAGTAGCTTGGCTTTAATACAAATTTTACATTTTATTTGGCATTTGAATTCCAAGTAATTCAGCTCCAGTTTTTAACACTGTACCTACTGCTTTACTTAAATATACTCTTGCATTTTGAACATCTTTATCATCATCGATAATTTTATTTTCATTATAAAAATTACTATAATTTTGACTTAATTCAATTAAATATCTTGCTAATAATGAAGGATCACTTTTACTTGTTACATTCATTAAAACATTTTCAAAATTATATAATGTTGTTATTACATTTTGAGATGCTTTATCTTGTAATATTTCAAGATTTACTTCATTAAATGTTGGAACATATCCAGCTTTTTCTAAAACTGATTTTGTTCTTACATATACATATTGAATATAAGGTCCAGTTTCACCATTAAAGTTTAATGCTATATCCCAATCAAATACTAAGTCTTTAATAATTGATGTAGATAAATTATTGAAAATAACAGCTCCAAGACCAATTTTTGTAGCTTCTTCATGTTTGTTTTCCATTTCTGGATTTTTCTCTTCAATAACTTTTTCAACTCTATCTATAGCTTCTTGTAATAATTGATCAACTTTAATTACTGTTCCTTCACGTGTTGACATTTTTCCAGTTGTTAATCTTACCATACCATAAGCAACGTGTTCTAATCCGTTTAAGCTTTTTTCTGGTATTCCTAAATATTTAGCTGTTTCAAATATTTGTTTAAAATGTAGATTTTGTTCATAAGCAACTACATATAAACATTTATCAAAATCATAAGTTCTTGATCTATATAAAACTGCAGCTAAATCTCTTGTAGCATATGTTGTAGAATCGTTTGATTTTTTAATCATACAAACGCCTAAACCTTTATCTTCTAAATCAACAATTTTTGCTCCTTCAGAATCTGTTAAAGCTCCTGCTTGTTCTAATTTTTCTACAACTTCATCCATTTTATCAGAATAGAATGCTTCACCATTATATGAATCAAATGTAACACCTCACATTCCATATATTTTTTGGAATTCTCTTAAACTTAAATCTTTGAATTTATTCCACATAGCTACGCAATATGGATCACCATCTTCGATTTTCTTAAAGTTTTCTCTACATTTTTCAAGAACTTCTTCATCTTCTTTACAAAGATTATTAATTCTTACATAAATATCCATGCATTGATCAATAGGATTTTCTTCTAGGTTATATTCATTTTCCCATCTTTTATATCCTTCAATCATTTTTCCAAATTGAGTTCCATAATCACCTAAATGATTAACACCAATTGTATTATATCCTAAATATTTATGAATCTTATATAAAGCTGAACCAATAACTGTATTTCTTAAATGTCCAATATGGAATGGTTTTGCAATATTAGGTGAAGAAAAATCTATTACTATATTTTTTCCTTCTCCACTATTATTTGCTCCAAATCTTTCTCCTGCTAATTCGATTTCTTTTAATACATTAGATGTAATAATCATTCTATTAATATAAAAATTCAAATAGCCACCAGCAATTTCAACTTTTTCTACATTCTCATCAAGCTCTACTTTTTCTTTTAACTCAGCAGCTATAGCTGGTGGAGCTTTTCTTAATGTCTTAGCAAGTTTGAAACATGGGAAAGCATAATCTCCCATGTCTTTATTTGGTGGAATTTCTATATAATTAACTATTTCATTTGCATCTAACTCTGCAGCTTTTGCAATTTTTTCTGCTATGATTTTTTTAAAATCTATCATGCGTTCCAACTCCCAACTTTTATTCGGCTTTTGCCATTTTTTTATTTAATATTATTTCTTTTACTTTATAATTAGCCATCATTACACATGTTCCTGTTGCAATTCCTAAAGAATCAATCCATACATCTATAAAATTTCCATTTCTAGCAGGAACTAATAATTGATGTACTTCATCAGAAATTGCATACCATACTCCTAGAAAAATAGAAACAAATAATTTTTTTCTATCAGACCAGTTATATGTATTACATAATCCTAAAAACAATACTCCTCCAAGTGCATATTCACTAAAATGAGCAAACTTTCTAACATATGGTTCTACAACATTAATAATTGCTTCATCTTTAGTAAATAATTCAACAATCCATCTACTTAAACCAGATGAATCGCTTCCAGTTTGACTTGAAAGATTAAATACGAATAGTGCCCACACAATAATAAGTGTCGCATACACGATTCGTTTAATTTTTATTTTTTTTGGTATATCTATTTTATTTTTATCATTAGATTTTGCACTCATTTTTAAAAATTATCCTTCACACTTAGTTTTATTATCAAGTCCATATTGTCATCTTCAGCAGCCTTATTACGTCTTATAGCACCACATTTTTTACATTTAGAAATAATCACATATCCTTTTTTATTATTAATTTCTAAACCTATTGGTTCTAATAGTCCATGACAAGTTTCTGCTCTATCTCCTGGATTTATATCTACGTGTTTTGAATGTAAGCAAACTGGGCAATGATTTCTACATGAATATCCAAGTTTTGGAACTTTATTGCCACAGTTCTCACAAACAAATTCTTCATCTATAACTGTAAAGTTAGATAACATTTTTTCTCCTTAAATTCTAATGTTCGAAAATACTTCCACCAATAAACTCTCTTAATAATGAGTTGTTTGGTATTAAGCTATCGTCCATATTTTCAAAATATTTTAATAAAGCAATTAATCTTCTTGCTTCACTATATTCTCTTGAAGATTCTGGTATTTCTTCTAGTAATGGCATTGCATATTTTTTAAGTACTGCAAGTTCATATACTATTGAAGAGTTAAACATAACGTGAGCTTCCTCTTGATATGGGAATATGTTTTTTTGTTCTCCTCTATTTACTGAATACCATGTTTTTAATGTATGTTCTGCTGAATAATTTCTAAATTGGTAATCTCTAACAATTCTTCTAATTAATCTAGTATCTGTTGTAGAGATTCTATTATAGTAATCAATGTTTAATACTGTTAAATCACTGATATATACTTTAAATTTATTTTCTTGAGGAATTAAACTTGTTAATCTATCATTTAAACAATGAATACCTTCAATTATTAATATCTCATCTTCTTTTAATTTTAATGTATTTCCTCTATATTCTTTAGAACCAGTTGTAAAATTAAATGTTGGTAAAGAAACTTCTTTTCCAGCTAATAAGTCAACAAGTTGACTATTGAATAAATCTAAATCTAATGCTTCAATACATTCAAAATCATAGTTTCCATGTTCGTCTTTTGGATTATCAACTCTCTCTACAAAGTAGTTATCTACTGAAATAGTTACTGGTTTAATACCATTAATTTTTAAACTCATTCCTAATTTTCCAGCAAATGTTGTTTTTCCTGATGAAGATGGTCCTGCAATCAATACCATTCTTACATTACCATGTTCTTTAATTTTATTAGCTATTTCTGCTATTTTCTTTTCATGTAAAGCTTCAGAAATAAGAATTAATTCTTTTTCACCTTTTGGTTCTCTAATTTTTTTATTTAATCTATATACTGTATTAATTCTCATTAATTTATTTATTTCATCATATTCATCCATTGCTGATACTAATTTTAATGAATCAACATTTGGTTGAATTACATCTGGTTCTGCTATAGAAGGATATTTTACTAAAAATCCATTTCTATACATTACAAAATCAAATATTTTAGCAAATCCTGTTGAAACAGGCATTGTTCCATAGAAATAATTGTAATAATCTTCACAGTAGTATAAAGAAACTTTTTCTTTATCAATATCTGTTTGTAATCTACCTCTAACTGATGCTTCTTTTTTATAAAATTCTTCAGCTTCTTCTTGAGTCATCATTACTTTTGTAATTGGTAAATCTTTAGCTATAATTTCTTGCATTTTAGCTTTAACATTAGCAATCATCTCTTCAGTAACTTCTATATTATCAACAGAACCATACATAGCATTTGATAATTGATAGTTAACTGTTAATTGAGCTTCAGGGTATACTTCTTGGAAAGCTTTACTCATTAAGAATAATAAACCTCTAATATAAATAATTCTTCCATCTTTATCTTGTCTATTAAAGAATTCTATTTCACCATCTCTATTAATTGGAAAATCTAAAGATTCAATTGTATTATTATATCTTGCAGCAATTATATCTTTAATATTGCTAGCTTCCATTTTTTCTTTTAAACCTTCTCTAATTTTTGTTCCTTCAGGTATTTCTAAAATTTCATTTTCATAAGTTATTTTCATAAATTTATCTTCCTTTCTGCCTTATATTCGTTATGCTCCATTGTATTGCTTAACTAAAGTATTAATACATAAAATAAATTAGGCATCCGCCTAGAATTGTTAAGATACATCCTAGTATCTTTAACCCTAGTGTTGCTTCATTTTTATCACCAATGCTAAAATATTTTTTAACTATTGGTCTTGCATCATATATGAATTTAACACCGCTTACTAAAGCAATCATCCCAATTAAAAGTAAAAATACTCTCAAATTCAACATCCTCTTTCTTTTATTTTAACGTATATATTTTATTATCTTTAAGCCCTTTTGTCAATTGAAATACAGTGAATTGTTTGTGAAAACACTATATTTCAATACGATTTTTAAATTTTTCCTCTACTAATTTTCTTAATGGATTATTCTTTTCATTTTCTAACAAAGGATCTTTATCTATAATTTCCATCGCTATACCTTGTGCTTGTTTTAACAAATCTATATCTTCAAAAAGATTTGCAATTTTAAATTCTGGAATTCCATGTTGTCTTGTACCAAAAAATTCTCCAGAACCCCTTAACTCTAAATCCTTTTCTGAAATAACAAATCCATCGTTGGTACTAGAAATAACTTTCATTCTTTCTCTTATTATTTCTGAATTTCCTTGATATTTTAAAATGCAATATGATTGATATTCACCACGTCCAACTCTTCCTCTTAACTGATGTAATTGTGCAAGCCCAAATCTCTCTGCATTTTCAATTATCATAATATTACTGTTTGGAACATTTACACCAACTTCTATTACTGTTGTTGATATTAAAATATCAATATTTCCATTTTTAAACTCTTCCATAATTGCATCTTTTTCTTTTGGTTTCATTTTTCCATGCAAATATTCAACTTTAAATTCAGGAAAGATATTTTTCTTATAATTTTCATATATTTCCATAACAGATTTTGCATCTATTTCTTCATTTTCTTCTACTAAAGGACATACTACATAACATTGTCTACCTTCATTAACATTTTTTATAATAAAGTTATTTACTCTTTGTTCCATGCCTTTAGTAACAGCATATGTCTCTATTTTCTTTCTATTTGGTGGTAATTCATCAATAATTGATATATCTAGATCACCATATAGAATTAACGCTAATGTCCTTGGAATTGGTGTTGCTGTCATTACAAGCACATCCGGATTATTTCCTTTCTCAACAATTGTACTTCTTTGTCTTACACCAAATCTATGTTGCTCATCAGTTACAACTAAACCTAATTTATTAAACACAACATTATCTTCTAATACCGCATGTGTTCCTATTAATATATCAATTTCGCCATTAGCCAATCTATTTAAAATATCTTCTTTTTTCTTTTTTGTTATACCACTTATTAAAAGTTCACATTTTATTCCAAAACTTTTTAATATAGCTTCAAAAGATTCCATATGTTGTGTAGCAAGAATTGCTGTTGGTGCCATTATAACAGCTTGATATCCTGATCTAACAGCTTTATAAGCGGCTGTTAATGCTACAACGGTTTTACCAGAACCAACATCTCCTTGTAATAATCTGTTCATTGGTTTATTTGATTCCATGTCTTTATCAATTTCTTCTAATACTCTTCTTTGAGCGCCTGTTAACTTAAATGGCAATGAATCTATTACATCAGACATTTTTGCATTTTTATCAAATTCAATACCAGGTTTCTTTATCTCATATTTGTTCTTTAAACTTAATAAAGCAAGTTGCATTGAAAATAATTCTTCAAACACTAAACGTTTTCTTGCTTTATTGAAAGATTCAAAATCATCTGGAAAATGTATTTGTCTAATCGCTGTATTATAATCAAAAAATTTATATTTATTTAAAATATAATCTGGTAATGTTTCTTCTAACTTTCCATTTACCTCTTCTAAACCAGTTTCTATTATTTTTCTTATTGTGTTTTGAGTTAAGCTATAAGTAAGTGGATATATAGGTATTATTTTGCCAGTATTTCTTGATGCATCTTCTTGTTCATACACAGGAGATTGCATCTCAACTTTACCATATGGTTTTGATATTTTACCAAAAAACTTATATCTAACATTAGGTTTGAAAACATTCTTCAAGTAGCTTTGGTTATACCAAGTAATTTCACAACTACCTGATTCATCTCTAACAATCAACTTACATAACGTTAGATTTTTTCTTATCTTTATTTCATTCATTCTTCCAATTGGAAACGCTGAAATCAAAACCTCTTCACCATGCATTGTTTCTGATATTAACTTTGCATTACCTCTGTCTTCATGTTCTCTTGGAAAATATGTAATTAAATCTTTTAAATTAAATATCCCTAATTTGTTTAAAAGAGTAGCACGATTAGGTCCTACTCCTTTAATAAACTGTATTTCTTTATCTAAATTTGTCATAAATTTTCCTTTACAAATTTACTCTTCTCTTTCATCTACTGGTCTTCTAGATGCTTCTACTTCTTCTACTAAACTTTGTATAATTCTACATTGTTCTTTAGAATACTTCTTAGATTCTTTAACATCAAAATATTTTAATATTGCATTTCCCCATCCTGTATGAATTATTTTTTTAACAGATTTACTTTCTTGTTTTCTTAATGCTACTAACTCATTTTTATTGATTCTATCATCTTGAATAATTCGATCTCTATTTATTTTAAATGTTCTTTCGTCTAATATATATGTTGCAGCTCCATATGCTGGTCTTCTATGTTTATCAAATAATTTTTCAATTATGTATTTTTCTTCGTTAGATAAATAAGTAATGATATGGCCATCTTTTAAATATTCTTGACTATAATCTTTATCTAAACTAGATATTAATTTCCATCTTGAACATGGATCTGAAACAAATTTATTTTGTGGTGTAGATGTAGTATTTCTCTCTTGCTCTTTTGGTCTTCTTTGACCTTTTGATGAACCTTTAAAATTATCACTTGCGTCATTTAAATAATCTAATAATTTAGCTCTTGTTTTTATATCATCTCTATCTGGGAAAGTACTATAAATTAAAACTAATTTTTGTCCATCATCAATTCCTTGTTCTTTTAAAACCTCTCTAATCATTTGAATTGTAATGACACCTTCGTCATACAATCTTTTAGAATCATTTGGTTTTAACTCACCAGAACCAAATGCTTTTACAAGTGCAGGTTGTCCTATAAAATCTATCGCTGTATCTAATGGAATTAATCCCATATGATATAAATCATACATTTTATCTTCTTCCAGTAAATCCATTGATTCTTCTATCAACAAATCAGCATTTTCTTTTTGTTCCTGTAAAGTTTTTCCTTCTAATCTTAATAATTTATATAATCTTCTATAATCTTCAAACTCTTCTATTTTATCTTTATCAAAATATAAATCAATCAACTTCTTACTAGAAACAATTGTATCTAGTGGTTTATCTTCTGTTTCATTTTCTTTTAATGTATATATATCATCAACAGTTATTACTTTTTTATCTAACAATTCTGCAATCTTATCATTAGTTAATAAACCTTGTTGATATGCATATAATAACTCTTCAAATAAAACTTCTTCTTGTTTATCAATAACTTCTAAAGCTGTTCTATCGTCTATATATCCATTCTCTATTAAGAATTGTAATGATTTAGGTGAACTTTCGATTATGTATCCAATCTCTTCTGTAGTAAATTGCATTACTTCATCAAAAACTTCTTTTGATAAAACAGACACATCAGTTCTACCATTTACAATATCGTTTGCTAAAGCTAATATTTCATCATCAGTATAGAATTTTCCACCAATATAGTGTTTATTTAATGTTTTTACCCATTCATCTATATCTGTATATGAAATTATTCTATTAAATCTTGGTGATTCAATAGCAACTTTTTTATTCTCCAATAAAGTTCCAATTTTTTCTGTAAATTCTTTTAATTCTCTAGCTTCTTCTTCAGTAAAATTATCTAATTTATCACCATATTTATTATAAAATACTGCATTAGCTAATAATAATATTTTATCAACATCCATATAGTAAGCATACTTTTTAACCATCGCATAAAAAACTTCCCATTTAAATGCTTTGGCTTGACCATTTGATGCTTCTACTTTCTTTTTAGCTTCTTCTGAATCTAAAAATCTATCTTCAATAGTAACTTTTTCATCTTGTCCATTATTTAATTCAATTCCACTTTCAATTATTTTTATTGCAAGGGCATTTCCTAAATTAGGATATCTACAACATTGAATTAAATCTGTAGGTCTAATGTAAGATAATAAATTTTCAAAACCAATTACTTCTTCTATTCTTTGAATTGCTGCGGCTGATTTTTCTTTTTTCTTTTCAAAGAAATTTTTATTTCCTATAAATTCTTGTGAACTATATGTATCTAATCTCTTTTTAGACATTTCAATATCGATCACGTCGATTTTTTTCAAAGCTTTTTTAGCGTTTTGTAATGCTTGCTGTCTATTAACTTTTGGTAAATCCAAAAGCACTCTACTTTCAAGATTTCCTTTATAAAAAACACTTTTTTCAGTATCAACTTCCGCTGATAATAATCTAGCTATCCTAAACACATATAAATCTTTATCAAAAACATCTATATGTTTTGATATTAAATTAACATATCCTTCGAAACTACCTGAGTTTCTTCTATGACTTAACATCTCTTCTTCAAAAGCTCTATATGATTTTTCATCAACATTATATCTATATGTAGCTCTTAAATCATTCCAATTACCAGGAATGCCGATCTGTTTAATTAAATTTTTAAATTCAACCGCTAACATTTTTCTTTTTCCTTACATTAAATAATTATATATTTTACCTACTTCTTTTTTAAATGGATTATCGTTTACATACACACTTTTGTCATCTATCATACCTTTAAATAGTTCTTCATTTTCTTTATTCTTTGTTAAAAGAACTGCTGTATCTATAAATTCATTATCATTTAATTCATTTATTACATCATATATTGAATCATCATATAGTACTTCTAATTCATATTGATTTTCATTTGCATAAATGAATATTGCTTCTTGTAATTTCTCAAATTCTGAATCATCAGAATATATACAAATATTATTATATGGATAATACTTAACTTCATTTTCATTATCTAATAATTGTTGATACATTGCTGTATCTCCAATAACAATTATATTGTCGTAATATTTTCTAAAAGATTCAATATCTTTTACAGTATAATCATTACAATGATCAATTAAATTCTTTATTTTATACTCTTCAAAAACTGTTTCAATAATTTTCAATACAACTTCATTAACACCAAACATAAAATTATTTTGTACTAATAACAATTTATTTCTTAATGTTAATGCTTGTAAACAAAGATGAAGTGTTATATAAGGATCACCTCTATAAACAATTATCTTTCTTTCATCTGAGTTCATAACACATTCTGAATTTTCATAATGGTCAATTATTGTTAATAATTCTTTAATCTTGATTTGCTTTTTATTGATTTTAATATCTTCTTTATTTGCAACAACAATTAAATCTTTTTTCTCAACAATTTTCTTCTTTAATTCATATAAAATTTCTTTTAATAAGCTTGGCGTAAGAGCATAACGAGAAGCTTCTTCTTGCAAACTTTCAATTTGATTATTTTCCATATTACATCCTTCAAAATAATTAAAATTATCCATGTAAATTCTATCATATTACCACTATTTTTATCAAGCTTTTACACAAGAATTTCACTGTAAATTTCAAAAAATTTTCAATAAAAAAAAGACAAATTACTTTTACGTAATTTATCTTCTTTATATTACTCATCATCGTCTAAATATTCATCTTCTTTTTCAACAAATTTCTCTTGTGTTTTCACTGTATTTGGAACTTGAATATTTTTTACAATTTTATTTTTAATAATTTTTTCTGGTAATTTTTCTTTATTCTTTTTTTGATTTTCTAATGTTTTATCAACCATACAGTTAGCTTTTTCCATTAAATCTGGCACATAATCCATCAATTTATCAATTGCTGAAGTATGCTCTATTGGAAGAACTTTTATTGAGTCTCTTAAAACAATAACAAATGCCATTGGATTAATAGATATTCCTGCTCCGCTACCCCCTCCAAAAGGAAGTCTATATTGTACTTGTTCTTCTCTATCCTTCTTTTTGTATTCATCAACAGTTTCACCTTTAAATTCACTACCACCAGCAGCAAAACCAAAGCTAACTTTTGATATTGGAATTATAACCATCCCATTTTTTGTCTCTATAGGATCTCCAATTATTGTATTAACATCAACCATATCTTTAATATTAGTCATGGCTGTTTCCATCAAAACCTCTATCGGATGCTCATTCATATAAAATACCTCTTTCTTTTTTTATTTTATATTAGTGTTTCCGATAATGTTTAATTTATACTTAAAACCTAAAATAACTTACTGAACAATTTATATTCATCAAATTTAATTTTTTTATTAAGCTTTGTATTTATTGTAAATAGTAAAATTGCCATTATAAATAAATACCAAGCTGCATTTGTAATAATTAATGATATAGCAAGAAGAATTATAACTACAACAAATGTATAAAATAGCTCATACATAATATTAGTATTTTGCTTCATCATTGTATATTCTCCATCCCATTTTAACTTTGGTTTGTTTAAATCAATAATCAACTTTAGTCTTTCTCCAATTATATTAACTAACGTTAATTCAACAAATAACACAAAGGCAACACCTGTGTTTTTAGTACACATATGATAAAATAACACAACTAACAATGTTGCTAAAGTATTTACAATAACACCTAATGAAATCTTTAAATTAAATTGTTTTATAAGTGGAATTGGAATATATTTAGTTATAATCGCATTATTAGCTTCTCTTGAAAACGCAACTATCGAACTAAAATTCATCATATAAAAAACTTGTCCAACAGCTAAGAATAATGCTATTCCTTTTGCGCTCAAAGCTATTTCATTTAATATAACCCATAAATCCAGTCCAACTAATTCAGCAAATTTAACCAAACCTAATACAATTCCAAAAACGGAAAATGGATATACAACCGGAATAATTATACATTCTATGAAAAATATTGGTGTTCTTATTAATGTTTTTAATTCTTTTAAAATATATGACATCCATATTGGTTTCTTTTTCAAATCATCAAAAGTAATAGTTTCTGTTACTTTCTTTCTTTTATTACCATTTATGTATGCGCCAATAGCCCCTGGCAAATATACTTTTGACATTATGAATAAAGATACAAAATAACAAATTATATTTTCAACAACTAAAATCAATAAGTATTTAAAACCAGAAACTCTGTCATAATAAGCTAATGTATTCATAATTGGTTTTAGTAAGATGAAACTATCTGCCAAAGCATTCGCAAGACCATTTGTTTTTAAGACCATTGTTTTAAAACTTGTAACAGTTATATGTGAAGTATCTCCAGATAAACCTGTTATTATTCCAACTAAAAATGTAGCAAGTATAATAGTCACATACATAGACTTATTTTTATTTTTTATCTTATTAGTAAATCTCATTATTAGTGAAATTATCAATGTCGTTGTCATTATTGGTATAACTGGAATAAATATTAGTACAACTAACATATACAGATAAAATAAGAAATTTGCGCCAGTTGTTATACCATAAACAATCATTGGAATTGCTAACATTATAAATTCCATTTGATATTCAGATACTATTAAATTTAACAGTTTTGAATGTAATATATCGATACTTTTTATTGGCATCCTTAATAATATTTTCAAATCTTTTGAAAAATATAACACATTCAAACTTTCAAAAATACTTTTAGCAAATAACAATAAAAAATTAACTAATAAAAGCAAATTTACGAAAGCAAATTCTTGATGTATTTTTATTAATTGCTTAGTAATTGAATAACTAAATATAGACATCAATCCAGCTAAAAAACAAAATACAATTAAAAACGCTAATGTTGCTAATGCAGAATCTTTTTTAGTTTTAAATTTCTCTGCTCTCCTAGTATTTTTGAAAATAACACTAACTAAATTATTGTTCATTTTCTTCTGTTCCTTCTATTATTTTTAAGAATGATTCTTCAAGTGATTCACTTGATTTAGCTTGTTCTTTTAATTCTTCGCATGTACCTACAAATATTATTTTTCCCTTGTCTATTACAGCAATCTTATCACATATTTTTTCTGCAACTTCTAATACATGAGTTGAGAAAAACACAGTATTTCCTTTATCTGCATGTTCTCTCATTAATGTTTTTAAATGAAACGCAGCTTTAGGATCTAATCCTGTCATTGGTTCATCTAATATCCAATTTTTAGGACTATGTAATAAAACGCTTATAATCAATAATTTTTGTTTCATTCCATGAGAATATGTTTGAATTCTATCTTTTAATTCTCCCATTATACCAAACTCTTCAGATAATCTTTTAACAATATCTAATCTTTTTCTTGTTGGTACTTCATATACATCTGCAATAAAATTCAAATATTCTAATCCAGTTAATTTTTCAAAAGCATCTGGTACATCTGGTACAAATCCAAATTGTTTTTTGGCTTCTATTGGATTTTTCTTTATACTTTTTTTATCGATTAATATATCGCCTTCATCAATATTTAAAATACCTGTAATCATTTCAATTGTTGTAGTTTTACCAGCACCATTTGGACCTATAAATCCAAAAACAACACCATTATCTACAGACAAATTCATTTTATCGATTACTTTTTTTCCTTTTACATATGACACACTTACATTATTAATTTCAATCATATTTTTTCTCCTCATTTGAATATAAGTCTTCACTCTAATTATAATCTAACCATATTATTAAAACAATAATATTATATTATTTTTTTATTCTTTTTATAGCGATAATAAACCTTAATAAATCAATTGCTTTTATCTCTACAATCAAGTTTAATATAATTTTAAAATATACTCGTTTTATATATCATGGAATTATTTCATACGTATACTCTTCAACATTATACTTATTTATTATATCTCTCAATTTAAATGCTAAATATGTTGATAATAGTGGTAATAGAAAAATTGTATACATATCATTAGACATCCCTATTGCTGAATATATATCAATCTTTCTTACTTTTGGTTTCAGAATTTTTCTTGCGTATTCATCATATTTTTCAGTTAGAAATTTAGCTTTTTTAATTAATGTAATTATATTAGATTCTAGTTTATCAGAATAATTATGTTGAATTTTAAACTTCAATACATCAATATATTTTTCATCCACCATAAAACTAAATAACAATA
>JAZLBY010000093.1:0-7375 GCA_045613965.1 Candidatus Scatovivens sp. | reverse complement strand
TTGATGGTTTAAAATAACCTTTTGTTTCCCATTCTCTGTATAATCTGTCTTCAAATTCTTTTGGTTCAAACTTATCGTTTAGTTTGTGTTTTTCGTTCATAAATTTTCCTCCCTTTAATTTAAATTTTAAAAGATTTAGCCAAAGGACTTTTTTGTATATAAAAACAAAAAAGCCCTTATACACTAAATGTATAAGGGCGATTTAATCAAAATCACGGTACCACCTTAATTAATTACTTAAAAAGTAATCATCTCATTTAAGTTTTTAACGCAACTTACGCGGATATACTTAAAGTTATTTTCGGTATATCTACTCCAAAGCTACTTTCAGTAATTCTTTCTATAAGAAGCTCACAGCGCATCACTTCTTTTCTCTTTCTAGTAGTTTTTTACTTACTCCTCTTTTTCTTCGTATTTAAATTATGTAAATATATTAACATAAGTTCCCTTAAAAATCAACATTTTTTATAAAAAAACTAAAAAACCCCTTGCGAATACTCGCAAGGAGTTTAATCTATTCATGAACTTCATTTAAACATTCAACTGTTTTTTCTAATAATTCAAGAGGATAATAAATATGATTATAAAATGTTTTTAAATATTCTTTCTTTAATCCATTAACAAATGCTGGTGGTTCAAATATCTCTCCGCATCTAAATCTAAAGTAGATTTTATCCCATTCAACTTTTACTTCAACACCATTTTTATGTGCTTTTTTAACATCAATAAATTTCTCTAAAAGATCAGATGTAAACACCCTCATAGCTCTTATTTTATCGTCTGTTACTAAATCATAGTATTGTTCAAATTCAGATGAATCCATTTCAATTCTATCTCTTCTAAATCTTCTCATTTTAGAATCACCATAGATTCCAATATTCATCATTGAATTTTTATTTAAATATACAACACCATACATACCTCTGAATGTTTCTACTCTATCTTCTACTTCTTGACCTTGATCATTTACTCTACGAGTTACTTTAAATGTTGTTACCTCTGCAAGTTGAATTGCATCACCAGAATTAAATCTACCATGTATTCTATCTTCAGATGTAAATTCATTAAAATCGTTATCAAAATCAGAAGCTCTATAGTCATACTCAGAAATACCTAAAGTTGCATCATAATATAAACTTGAATTATAAGCTTTTACTAAACCATCTATTACACATTGTTTATATGCTTTTACATATGAATGTCTTCCTATAGCAATAAAAGCAACTAATATACAGATTGATAAACAAGCTAATAATATTGATACAAATCTTGTTGTTGGGATTATATAAAATATTAAATTAACTATAATCAAACACAAAACAAAAATTTCTAAGAATTTTTTATTTTTACTTTTTACTTCTTCAAGTCTTGCAACGCTTGAATCATATATTTTTTGATATATACTTTCAAAGTCTTGATCCATACTCATGATATCACCTACTCTACATTATAATTCATTAATATTTATATTTTCTTTTTTATATTCTTCTATAACAAATAATTCTTCTTCATGGAAACCAAAGAATGATGCAAATAATGAATTTGGAAATGTTGAAATTGTAGTGTTATATAAAGTAACATCTCCATTATAAATTCTTCTTGCAGCTTGTAATTGACTTTCCATTTTTGTTAAATTCTTTTGTAAATTTAAGAATTGTTCACTTGCTTGAAGATAAGGATTAGCTTCACCTATAGCTAAAATATTATTAGATTTATTATATAATTCAGAACCAGCTTTTAGATCTTTACTTCTTTCATATTCACCACGAAGTCTCGCCATTTCTGTAAATACTTTTTCTTCATGTGCTGCATATCCTTTTACACATTCAACTAAATTTGGAATTAAATCAAATCTTTGTGTTAAATATACATCAATTCCTGATTTAGCTTGTTTTATTTTATGTCTTAATTGAACAAACTTATTATATTCAGCAACTAAAAATATAGCGCCAACTATTAATATAAACATTAAAACATATAATGGATTAACTCCTATTTGTGGTGCTGCATTTGAAGCATCTGCAGCAGCCATTAACATTGTATCTGACATTTTTATTCCTCTTTTCTAAATTAATTCATTTGAACTGTTCCTATTATAGAATTAATATCATCTATATTATGTTTTTTCATATAGTTTTCAATTCCTTCAATTGTTTTTATACTTGTTTCTGGATCAACAAAGTTTCCAGCACCAATTGATACTGCTGTTGCACCAGCAAGCATATATTCAATTGCAACTTCACCATTCATAATTCCACCCATACCAAGTACTGGAATATTAACAGCTTGAGCCATTTGATAAACTGCTCTTACACCAACTGCTCTAATACCAGGTCCTGAATAACCACCTGTATTATTAGCAAGAACTGGTCTTCTTTTATCTATATCGATTTTCATACCTAGTAAAGTATTTATTCCAGATACTCCATCTGCACCTGCATCTTCAGCACCTCTTGCTGGAGCTGTAATATCTGTTACGTTTGGTGTTAATTTTACTATTAATGGTTTATCTGTTAATACTTTTCTAACTTGACTTGTTACTTCTTTTACACCTTCATAACTTGTACCAAAAGCTAAGCAACCAGCTTTAACATTTGGACATGAAAGGTTAAGTTCAACACCATCAATATCAAGTGTATTTAATATTTTACAAAGTTCTACGTATTCTTCAATTGTGCTTCCACAAGCATTAACAATAATTTTAGTATCAAATTTTCTAAGCCATGGTAAATCATTTTCAGCAAAATATTCTACACCTGGATTTTGAAGTCCAATACTATTTAACATTCCACCTGGTACTTCACAAATTCTTGGTGGCTTATTTCCTGGTCTTAATTTAAGTGATGTTCCTTTTGTTATAATACCACCTAATTTATTTAAATCAATATACTCATCATATTCTCTACCATAACCAAAAGTTCCTGATGCAACAGTTACTGGATTTTTCATTTTAATCCCACATAAATCTACTTCTGTTTTCATATTTTAAATCTCCTTAAACATTATTTTGTTAGTAATATATCATCTAATGTATATTCATCTTCTGATAAATCTCCACCAACATATCTTATCTTACAATCTAGTACTAAATCTTTTAGACCATTTTCTCTACAATCTAATTTCCAAATTTTAAATTTATCTTTTGGCATACTAAATCTAATCAAATTATCATATTCAAACCAAAGTGGTGTTGTATCTAATTCAACATCATAAACTGAGTATGTATTAATACCTTCAGTATCAACAGTTAATTCAATTAAATATTCATCATCTCTTAACGCTGTTATTCTATCAAATCCATAGAATTGAGCAATTAAACCATTAACTGGCATTTTATAATTAAATTCTGGGAAAAAGTTTGCAATATTTATCCAATCATCTGAATGAATCCATTGATTATAAATAAACATACTTACTAATACATCTTTTTCACCTTTTTGTCTTGCTTCTTCATATTGAGCTGTAACTTTTTCCTTGTAAGGAATAATATAATTTATTTGTGCTAAAGTACTTGGTGAAAACTTAGCAAAAACAAATAATACAACTAATACTGAACATATTGCTATAGCAATATTATATTTCTTAAAATATTCTACCATATAAGATACATTTTTAGCAAACACTATCATAAACATAACTTCATATGCCAAGAATGCTCTTGGTGGAAAATATGATATTATTGCCATTGGTACTGTTGCAATAAATGCTGGTAAAATAAAGTATAATAACTCTTCTTTTATAATTGAAAAATCTAAAGTTTTAATTCTATTAATAAAACTTACTTTTCCGTTTTCATCTTCTTTTTGTGTTTTGAAAAATTCAAGTACAAGAACTACAATCATACTTAAACCAACACATTTTAATGGTTTTTGATTAAATTTATAATTATCTAAAAACGCCCATGAAAAAGCTTCTGATTTAGTTGACTCCATTCTTACAAAATTACCTGGAGCAAATACTGTTGCTGCAGTTCCTAAACAGAACATTATAAATATTAAAGCTATTGTTATTTTTTTGCTTTTATCAAATTTTAAATAATCTTTAATTTTAAATAAACACATACATGCTAAGAATGAACCTCCAACGAAAGCTGTATTCTCATGCATAAATGCTGCTATAAAACTAAATAATATTAATGCGATTTTGCCTAAAATATTAAGTTCTTTTTCACCTATAAAATAATTATAGAAATAATAAATCAAAAGCACCATAAATGCTGATGGCCATAAATAATTAAAAGCACCACTAATCCATGCAAATTTTTCACCAAACATCATACTAAATGCTAAATATCCAAATACTGAAAGTACTCCGAAAAAAGATACTTTCTTATTTAGAACTTTACTTGTAACAACAATAAATATCATAAATATTATTGAATTTACTACTGTATAAACATTTGGATGTAATGTTCTAAAAAATCCGATTAGTACGTGTGGAAGAACTCTTCCAGTCCAATTATTATAAAAATATTTTGCTGCCATTAAAGCATTTTCTATACTATCTACTTGTCTTGTCATTCCTGTTCCAGGAACATGTGTATAATTATAATCATCAGGACTTAAAAGTACTGAATGATTTAATATTAACATACTTACAAATATAACTAATAATAATGCAATTAATGAAGATATTTTGATGAAAGTTAATAATTTTTCTTTTTTCATTTTTAGGCCAAACACACAAATCTCTTCTTTCTCCATTTGTATTCCCCCTAAATTTCTACATCTTTAGCATTAAACACTGGACCATCTTTACATACATGTCCAAATCTTGATTCTTCACCTGAAATTATTTTAACCGCACATCCTAAACATGCTCCGATTCCGCATCCCATTCTCTCTTCTAAAGATACTTGGCATGGAATATTTTCTTCTATTGCAAATTCTCTAACTGCTTTAAGCATTGGAAGTGGTCCACATGCATAAATCATATCTGGTTTTTCTTTTTTGCAATCTTCTTTTAAGAAATTAATTGCATATCCTTTTTCTTTATAAGATCCATCATCTGTTGTTATTACTAATCTATTAGATACAGCTTCAAATTCTTTTTCTAATGTTACTAAATCTTTAGTTCTAAATCCCATATACATAGTAACATCTGCATTTCCATATAATTCTTTTGCAAGTTCATGAAGTGGATATGTTCCAATTCCTCCACCTATAATTGCAACTTTTTTATATCCTTCGATATCAAATGAACCATTTCCTAAAGGTCCCATTATATCAAGTTCTGCACCAACATTTTCTTCAGCTAAAAGTTTTGTTCCTTCACCTTTAACTTGGAAAATAAATTCAACTAATCCTTCTTCTTTACAAATATTGTAAATACTAATTGGTCTTCTTAAAAATGGTGTTCCTGTTTTAGAAACTTTAATTTCTAAGAATTGTCCTGCTTCTGCTTTTTCTGCAATTGCTGGAGCTTTTACTGTAAATTTGTAAATACCTTCAGCTATTACTTCTTTTTTTACTAATTCGCAATTAACTTTTACTCCCATTTTATCCTCCTTTATGTGGGTATCTTTTAAAAGAATTCTACACTGTATTCTGCATTAAATTCTTGTTCTGGTTTTAATTCTATTAAATCTTCTTTTTCTTCAAATATTCCATTTGAATTAACTTTATCTGCAGTATTAAACCAAGGTTCAATACAAACAAATGGTGCATCTGGTTTTGACCAAATTGCAAGATAAGGGAACTCTTTAAATTCAAAAGCTAAAATTGTTCTTGCTTCTGTTTTTAAATATACTCTATCTGATTTAATATTTTTCATAATTACAGCATCTTTTTGGAATGTATGATTATCTAAAAAGATTCTATTTTCTTTTATATATTTTTTTGTTTTTTCTGGTTCTAATTTTACTAGACCATCTTCAAGTTGATAAACTTCAATATCTGATTCAACATCTTGAAAATCAATTCTATATTTTCCACTTGCATATTCACATGCAAATGCTGGATGTCCACCTAGTCCAAATATCATGTTTTTATCATCTTTATTCACAACTTTATATTTAGTTGTTACTTTATCTCCATCAACTTGGTATGAAATATAAAGTTCAAATTTAAAAGGAAATTTAGCTAATGTTTCTTCATTAGATCTTAGAACATAACTATGTTCTCCAATTTCTTCAAATTCCATATCTCTAGCAAAACCATGTTGTCCCATATAATATTCATTTCCTAAAATGCTAGTTTTTCCATCTTTTAATTTTCCAACTATTGGAAATAGTACTGGACTATGTCTATTCCAATGTGTTGCTCCATCATGCATTTTTTCAATATCATTAAATTTTATAGAAACAAGCTCTGCTCCTTTTTTTACTGTTTGTATACTAACCATTGTCGTTCTCCTTTATAACAAGTTCTTTATACCCTGTTGTCTCATCAAATTCTCTTGAAAATTCAAAATCTTCAAATTCACCAAGTACAATTTCTGCAGTTACATTAACTAAACAATTATCTTTTAAATGTCCACCAATTGTATTTAAATCAATATCTGATAAACTCACATGTATATGACATCCATCAACTGATAATGTTCCTGTTGCAGATACAATTTCATAATCTTCATTTATTGTTTTAACAGTTTTCCCATCAGCACATCTTAAACATACTTGATATAAACATCCAACTGCTGATAATATAACTCCTGATTTTATATTCTTTTCTACAACATAATCTTCAATAGATTTTTTTAAATCCATTCCTTTAGTTAATCTAAATGCATGTATTTTCATAACTTGTCTCCTTATTTTATAGCTTGATTTAATTCATCTCTCATACGAATGGCTTCAGCTCTTGTTGCCATTGCATATTCTTCATCTTTATATTCATCTTTCCATCTATCTGATTTAAAAGCACACATTAAACTTCTTGATGCATTAACAATTCCACCTAATCCATCTTTGAATCCTACTGCTAAATCCTCAGCTTTTCCACCTTGTGCTCCATAACCAGGAATTAGGAAATATGAATGTGGCATTATTTTTCTTAAATTTTCCATTTGAACTGGATATGTTGCACCAACAACTGATGCTACAGAACTATATCCATATTCTCCTATTAAATCTTCTCCCCATGAATTAACAAGTTCAGCTACTTTTTCATAAACTGTTTTTCCATCTTCAAGTTTTAAATCTTGAAGTTCACCAGAAGATTTATTAGATGTTTTCACTAATATGAAAATTCCTTTATTGTATTTTTTACAATCATCTATAAATGGTTTAACACCATCAACTCCTAAATATGGATTTACTGTTACCCAATCTATATCATAGAAAGATTCTTCTTTATCTCCTACCAATGTTTGTCCTAAATATGCATTTGAATATCCAGCTGCTGTTGTTCCAATATCACCACGTTTGATATCAGCA
>JAZLBY010000092.1:0-22480 GCA_045613965.1 Candidatus Scatovivens sp. | reverse complement strand
ATCATCGCAGATGTATTCACCTTCTTTGATGATGTGGTCGAAAACTTGTTGTGATTTTAATGTCCAAAGTCTCATTCTATTGTCCTCCTGTTTGACATATCTATTATATCATATTATGTAAATTAAATCAAATTTAATTGGATGCGGGGGGATTGAATAAAGTCAAATAGTTAATTTAAAGCCCCCCTAAAAATATAAAATTTGCTGAAAATTTGCAATAAAAGTCGAAAAGTAGTATAATTAAAATAGATTTAGTTTTTTAAAAACAAAAGAAAAGGAGTGAAAAATATGTTTTGTGAAAAATGTGGAACCCAAATACCAGATACAGCACTATTTTGTACAAACTGTGGCGCAAGTGTTGGTGGAGAAGTAAAAAAAGCTACAGTAGAAAGAATCCCAGATACAGAAATACAATTAAGAGTAAAACCAACTTTTAAATTTGGATATATGATACTTCCAGCTTTAATTATCTATGGTATTATTATTTTAATATTAAGTTTTATGATGGCTGCAATAAGTATAGGGACAGCTTTTAGAGTATTTATAGTAGGATTTGGTATTTTATCTGTAGTATTAGGAACTATAGCAATTTTAAATAAAAAACAATATGATAGTTATTGTTTTGACTTTTATAAGACAAAAGTTATTTATAGAGATAGCTTTTTAAATTTATCTGAAAAAGAAGTTAAATATAAATACATAAGAGAAGTAACAATGAGACAATCATTTTTTCAAAGATTTTTCAATATTGGTAATATTATATTATTTACAAATGCTGAAACAGGTTATGGTAATGGCATTAATATAGTGAGTGTTGAAAATGTACAAGATGTATATAGAAATATTAAATCTATTATAGACGTCTAGGAGGTGATTAGTATGTTTTGTAAAAACTGTGGTGCAGAAGTTAGTGAAACAGCAAAATTTTGCCCTAAATGTGGATATGAGAGAAATGTAGGACAAGCTGTAAAAAGTGAAAAAGTTGAAGATGGTAGAGTAAAACATGTAATAAACCCAAAATTTAATTTATTATATCAATTTTTAAGTGCTCTTTGGAGTGCTTTGGTTTGGTTATTCTTTATAGGATATTTTACTGTTGGTTTAGCAGTATACATATATTTTCCTATAATACCATTAGCATTTTTAATAATATTTGTTTCACTAAAATTATTATTTACAAATATGCAATATAAAAATTTAGCTTATAATTTTTATACAACAAAAGTTGAGTATATTGATGGTTTTTTAAACAAAGAAGAAAAAGAATTAAAATATAAATACGTTAGAGAAGTAACAATGTCTCAAAGTATTTTAGAAAGAATGTGTGACATTGGAACAATAAAAATATTTACAAATGCTTCTAGTGGTGGATATGGTGGAAGAAGCCATAACAGTATGAAAGGAAGAAATGGTATTTATATTCATTGTTTAGAGAATGTTCAAGAACAATATAAAATTGTTAAACAAATTATAGATGAGGGAACACCAGAAGATTAGTAAAGAAGGGAGCAAGATATGCTCCTTTTTTTTGGGCATTAATTAAATAGTTTGGAAAAGTTAGAGAAAAATGCTTTAAATTATTTAAAAGTATTACATAATTATAACAAAGATAATAAGCTTTAATAACAATTTAATTTTTGTTTTAAAATAATGTTATACTAAAATTGAAATAGAATGTTATAATAGGAGAATTATAATGGAAAATGAAAATAATAGTGGAAATAGAGGTACTATAGTAGAAATACCATCAACTCAAACGTTTATAGTGGGTGGAAAAGTAATAACAATGTCTCCCAAAAGTGAGGCAGAAGCAATTGCTGGTGAAAAACTTAGTAAAGAAGAACTAAAATCTAGAATTGTCACTGGTGTAAAGAAAAACGGTGAGAAAAAAGCCAAAGAGAATGAAAATAAAGAAAATAAATTTAATAAAAAGGTATTAATACCTCTTGTATTAGTTCCATTATTAGTATTATCAATGGCAAAAGGATGCTCAAGAGATATACCACAACCTATAATGGAAACTATACCAGTTAATGCAATTGTTTATCATATTGATAATCCATATCCAATTTTAGAAGGAATTGTAAATTCTTATGGACAAGAGGGTATGACTGCAAATGCTAAAGAAGGAAGCGCTTTTTATGGAGATCATTATCAATCAGGAGAACAAGCTGGAGCTGAGCAAAGAGCTTCAGAAGGAACAAAGGATTTTGAACAGATTCAAAATGCAATTAAAGGAAATTTAGAAGTATTAACAAGTCCTGATAGTAGTCAAGAAGAAAAAGCTCAAGCAGCTAAAAATTTATTAGAATTATCTAACGTGGCAAAACAAGCATATTTAGATAATGAAGAATTTGGTAAAGAATATGCTGAAAGATTTAAGGAAGCTTCATTAGCTTATGAAGATTCAAATACACAAAATGAGATTTTTACAGTTGATCAAATGGTTGAAAATTATATGGCAGAACTTGGATTATCAACAGCAAATGTAGAAGCAATTCAACAAATTGTTGATTATTTTGAACAAGGATATGAATTAGATCTTGAAGGAACAGAATTAGCTGATGGCGATTATATTATAACAGGAGAAGGCGTTAGAGAAGTAGCTGAAGAAGAAGGTGTTAATCCATCTGCTTGGCAAAAGTTTAAAAACTTTTTGAAAGGCGATAGAGATAAGACAACAAATAAGGATACAAATGATTTTGAAAAATAGGAGAATATAAATGGAAAGTAATTTGATATACACTAACGTTGCTACAGAATTATTAGAGATATTTAAATATTTAGAAAAAAGTGTTAGAGAAAAAATTCCTACTGATTTAGAAAATAAATTAATTGAATTTAGAAATGAAGAATATGTTTTTAATATAGATAAAAGTAAGAGTTTGAATGAACAAGAAATTTTACCAGAAACAAGACAAATTTTATCGATGATATATTTAAAATATTGCTGTAGTCAAGAAGAAGCAAATGATATATTAAATACGAAAAAGAATAAAGATTTAGAAATCGAAAGAATTAAAAGCGAAAAATATAGTATTGATAATATTTTTGTTACTGAAGAAAAGAAAGAAGTATCAAGCAATATGGAAATGATTGTATATGAAGAAGAATCTTCAATATACAAAAAAATAATGAATAAGATTAAAGCATTTTTTGAAAAAATACTTAGAAAGTAGGTAGATGAATGAATAAATATGAAACTGGAACAGTTTTTGAATTGTTTGAAAATGATAAACAAGAATATGTTATATTAGATAGCTATGATAAGGGAGAAAATGTATATGTTTTTGCTACTCCAGTAGAAAGAGAAAAAACAGGAGTTGTAAAAGCAGATTATACACAAGTGCTTTTAGTTAGAATTAATAAGAGTACAGATGAAATGAAAGTAGAAACAGACGAAAAAATAATTGAAGAAGCTACAGAGAATTTAATTAATAAAGTAGATTTTTAATTTTAAATTAAAGTTTGTTAATAAAATTATAATGGTAAATTAATGTGAAACAATTAGTGTAATAAAACACGAAATTGTTTCACATTTTTGTTTGTTAATAAAAGTTAATTTTGGATGTGTTTGAAAATAGTTTTAAATATTTTTGGTGGGCAACTGGGGGGCTGGAATTTTTGATAAAAATTCTGAAAACCTTATAACAAGCAAATTAGGAAGATTTAGATTCAGCCCCCCGTTTTAAAATGCGCGGGGAGCAATTAGGGGGCAATTTGAATAGAAAAATGTTATAACTAAATGATAAAACACTTGATATAAGGTGTTTTGGTGAGTTTGGATAATAAATAGGAAAATATAGAAAATTTATGATTAATGAAATGATCAAAAGGGAATTTTTGAGAACAATTTAGCCCACAAGAAGTTGATTTTAAGCAAAAAGAAACCGTTGAAACATTACTGCTTCAACGGTTTTTGATGGTCGAGGTGACAGGGATCGAACCTGCGACCTCATGGTCCCAAACCACGCGCGCTACCAACTGCGCTACACCTCGATATATATAAAACTCTTCTAAAAAGAAGAGTTTTATGGTGAACCGGAGACGATTCGAACGTCCGGCCCACGCCTTAGTAGGGCGTTGCTCTATCCAGCTGAGCTACCGGTCCATACGACAGTAATAATATTACCACACGTGAGATGTTTTGTCAACATATTTTTAAAATATTTTTTAAAAAGTAAAATTTTTTAAATAAAACGCTTAAAAATTCAAAAAAGATAAAAGTGCTAAAAACGTTGGAAAATAAAGGAAAAACTTAGGTTTTAATATTGAAAATTATGTAAATTTATGATATAATATAAGTGGTTATTCATATACCAGTTTAAAAACTATATCATACAAGAGGAGAATTGAACACTATGGAAAAAATCATTAGTTTTGAACAGGCAAAGGAACTTACCAAGAAGGTATTTGAGATCTCTGCACCTCCGGTGCCGATGACTAAGGTTGAACTGGACAATGTCGTTTTCGACAAGCTCGGAGAGATTCCTCTCCTTGAAATGCTCATGAACCTGAACATCGTTACCAAGGAGCACATCGAAGGCACTACCTACGACAAGAAGTCTTTCCAGATGGTGATGCGAATCATCGACGGAAAGCTGCTCATGAGAGGCCAGGATTTGGTCGACAGACCTGATGCTTATGCATGGCATACAAGCAAGGTGGTTAAGGCAAAGAACAAAAAGGCACTCGGCTTCCACTCTGTGGAGGGCGCTCAGACCTATGCTCAGGTTCTTTCTACCATCAAGGAACAGTATCATCGTGATCTTTTCACCGATCTTTTGGTGAACTGGAGTAAAGATCTGCTTCTCATCCACACTGACGCTGAGGACCGTATGGTTATCGTCGTTACAGAGGATATGATCGTGAAGCATGGACTTACTCACGTGGCTAACAGCTACGATATCGAGTGGCCTGCAGAAGGCGCAACTGGCGTCGAACTCACTCCTATCAAGGTTGGTGATGCTCTCGTCGTTGAGAATATGTCTTTCGGTCCTGCTGTATATGTCGTGCAGAAAGATGAGTATGAGCTCACTCATGTACCTACTGCCAAGTAACTGGTACCCTTTTGGTTAATTGAATCAAAGCAAATGTGAGGCGTCCCTAAAAAGACGTCTCCTTTTGTTTTTTATATAGATTTGAATTATAAATAAAATGAAAAAACTCTCTCCGAAGGGGAGAGAGTAAACGATAAATCGTTTGGGCAATTAACCGTCCAGACTTACAATCAGACCAGCACCTTCAATGTAACGGTGGATTTTTTGCTTGGTCAGAAATTCTTCGCAAACTGCGACCCAAGATACTTTGTCGGTGATTAGAGCAATGCTCTGATTGTCCCAACAGGTAAGCAGGTGGCCGTTAGAGCGAAGATCGCGTCTCATCAGTTCGAAAGATGTAAGGTCCGGAAGCCAGATGTTACGAGGAACACCAAGCGCGATGACGCTGAATCCAGGGTACTTAACAGTCTTTACGACTGCATCTTTGGCAGGGGTAAAACCCCAGGTGTGGTCCTGACAGTACGAATACATCATCATGATAGACTTGATCCGAGTGAGTTCGATTTCACCGTCGCTAGACAGGTTGCATTCAGCACTCAATTGGTAGTCAGACAGATACTTGTAGTACTGGGGATGTGACGACTGGTAAGTGATTGCCATGTGAGAACCTCCTAAAATTATTTTTGCTACCGAGGTTACCATGAAAATGACTTGTTAAAAGTCAAATCCAAAAGCTATTATAGCACAGTTAACATAAAAATACAATCGTTTAAAGTAATATTAAGATTAAGTTAAATATAGATTACAATTATTGAAAAGAAATTTTGGATATGTTTAAATTATAATAGGGTAATTATATTTAAAATGAGGAATTATTATGGAAGCTAAAGATGCAAATTCTATTCTAAATGCAGATTTAGAGGAATTAGAAAGAAAGATAAAGTTAATAGGTACATCTGATCGTGAAAAGTTTAGGGAATTTATGGATAGATTAAAAGCTATACAAAATTCTACTATAGGTATGTCAAAAAGCGATTTTGATAGTGCTAAATTTGCTGTTATTAACGATTTAACTAAACTTCAATTTGAATTTGATAGTTATATGGATGGAACTGAAACTAATGATACAATGACAGTACAAGTATCAGGAAAAGCTAAGATTAAAAAACATAAAATAGGTTTGTATACATCTATTGTAGAAGATTTAAAGAAGTTAGATGAAATAGATATAGATAAATTAAGAGCATTAAGAGAAAAATGGGATGAAGAAAAACAAGATGATTATCTAGGATATTTACCGATTGAACAATCTATAGTAGAAGAATCTATATCAGAAGCATTTTTAGAATATCAAATTAAACATGTTCAAAAACATGGTAATTTACCTCAAGAAAAATTACAAGAATTTACTACAACAGAAGAATATAAAGCTAGTATTAAAGATAAATTATTAGATTTAGCAAATAGTGAGAATATTGATGCTAAAACAAGGTTAGATATAGAAAAATATTTAATGGAAGATAATTTAGAAACATTATTAAAACAGGAAAATATTTGGAAAATATTAACTCAAAAAGATAGAATATTCACTGAAAAAAGTATAGATAAAGTTTTAGAAGAAAAAGCCGATGCGCCAAAAAATCCTGAGAATTTACCTATGGTTATTTCAGATAAGAAATCAAAGCATCAATATATGTATTGTACTATCAAGAAAAAAGGTTTATTTGGTAAAGAAAAGGAAAAAAGTGTTAAAGTAAAAATAAAACATGGATTTACTAGTATTCCAGATAGATATAGAGATAAAGTAGTATCGATAGCAATACCAGAGGGGATAGAGAAAATAACATCATATTCTTTTCTAGATTGTATAAACTTAGAAAGAGTTTCTATACCATCAACAGTCACAGTAATAGATACTGAAGCATTTAAAGGTTGTATGTCTTTAACAGATGTAGAATTACCAGATAATCTTACAAGAATTGAAAGTTATGCATTTTCAAATTGTGAGAATTTAGAAAATATTAATTTACATCCTAATATAACAAGCATAGGTGATTATTGTTTTGAAAATACTGCAATAAGAGAATTAGATTTTACAAAAGGAGAACCAGATATTCCAGAATCTTGTTTAGGAATAGGCATTGGAGCTTTTAGGGAATGTAGAAACTTAGAAAAAGTTAAATTATCTCAAAGAACAACTTATCTTGCTGATAAATTGTTTGAAAACTGTAGTAATCTTAAAGAAGTAGGATTTGCTAGAAATCTAAGAGTGATTGGCCAAGCTGTTTTTAGAAATTGTAGTTTATTAAATGAAATGATGGATATTCCAGATAGTGTAACTGAAATAGGTGGCTATAGTTTTAATGGATGTGCAAATTTGAAAAAATTTAAAATGCCAACTTTCTTAAAATACATGAGTGGAACTGCATTTGATTCTGGTAAAAAGTTTGATAAATTTGTTTTGCCAAAACAATTAATGAATGTTGAAATTTTAGAAAGATTAAGTGTAAATGAGGATACAATATTTGATGTTCCTGAAGATGCAAAAGGTTATCTTTATGAAAAATTAGGAATATCAGCTGGTGAGAAAATAAAGTATAATGATTTAAAACTTAAGATTGCAGAAAAAAATGCTCAAGAAAAAGTAATGGAAGTTGAAAGAATACGTACAACTAAAATGAAAAGATATGGGAAAAATTATAGAATGGTTTCACATTATGAAGATCCAGTTATTGAGATAACAGGTGTTACACCTCAAGATAATAATGAAGAACATGATGAACCAGATATATAAAAATAAATATGGTAATTAATGAAAAAATTAGTTTGAAATATAACTAATTTTTTTTATTTAGAAAATATATTGATCTCTTGAATTATAAGGGAGGAGAAATTTAAACTATTGAAATAAAATTATTTATATGATTAAATTAAAATATTGAAAGGGGGCATAATATGAAAAAGTATAATATTTTGTTAGCAATTGTTATTATTTTAGCTGTTGGAGCATGGTTTTTTTATAATGTTATAAATAATTTTGCAGGTGGATATGTTGCTAAATATCAATATTTAAAAATTACAATGAATAATTTTAGAGATAATCAATTTGATATTGAATTATATAATAAAAATGGTGAGAAAAAAGAATTTATAATGCCTAAAGAATATAGTACTGGTATTGTAGATGATATGGGCCAAGAAATAATGAAAAAAGTAGAAGATAATGAAATAAAGTATTATGGGGATTATAATGCTATTTATGATGCTCCAGGAATTGATTTTGTAGACACAATAAAAGTGACAATAACTAAAAATGACGGAGAAGTATTTGAACAAGATATTTCATACGAGTTTGGTGAAGATATTTATAAAAATTATGAATTTGATTGTGAAACAGGCACTTTAGTTGAAAAAGAAGTTGATGAAACAGATATGCCACATATAAGACAACAAGCGTTTAAGAAAAAAATTGATAATACAATAAAAGCGGTATATTATACTATTATGGTGATAGCAGCTTTGTATATTGTGTTTTACATATATGTTTTAATAAAAAGTAAAAGGAAATAATATTTCGAAAGTCTAGTTTTTACTAGACTTTTTTATATGTTTATAAAAATAAAAGGCCCATTTTTAATGGACCTTTTGGTGCACCCAGAGGGATTCGAACCCCCGACCTCCCGGTTCGTAGCCGAACGCTCTATCCAGCTAAGCTATGAGTGCGAAACATAACATAATAATTATAAACTCGAGATGGTATTTTGTCAATATTTTTAAGCATATCGCTTGCAAAAAAAGTATTTAATTGTTATGATAATATTGAAAAAATCTTAATAGGTGATAGTAGTGGATGATGAGAAAAATGTAGATTCTAAAAGCTCATTTTTAAAGACAGCTTTGCTTATAATACTAGGTTTTTGCATAGTTATTGTTGTAGCAAGATATATTACTGATGAGAATTTTAGATCTGAAATAGATACTAATGTATTTGGAAAGCAAGTCATAGAATCAAGTTTGAAAACTATTGAAATTAATTCTGAAGAAGCGCCAAATATATTTGCTCATGGAAAATTCATTTCGATATTAAGTAAAAATAAGCTTAAAACATATGATGGAAAAGGTGTATTGATTTCTGATGTTGATGCAAATGTATCAGTTCCAATTGCACATACAAGCGGAAATTATATGGTTTTAGCAGAAAAAAATGGCGATAGCCTTTATTTAATATCTGGTGGAAGTATCTTATGGGATACTAAAGTTGAAGGAACTATTTCCGGAGTAAATGTAAATGATAACGGATATGTTAGTGCAATAATTAAAAATACAATATATAAATCTGTAATTATATTATATGATTTATCAGGAAATGAATTGTTTAGAAGATACGTGTCTTCTAATTATGCAATTTGTACTGATGTGTCAAAAGATAATAAATATTTAGCTGTTGGTGAGATAGATCATTCTGGTACGATTTTAAAATCATATGTAAAAATAATATCAGTAGATCTTGCAGCGACAGATCCTAAAAATTCAATAATTTATACTTATGAATCAGAAAATGGAGAGATAATTAACAATATTAATTATCAAGATAAAAATTCAGCGGTATGTATGTTTAATTCTTATATACAAAAAGTAATGCCTACAACTGATGAAAGAATATATGATTTTTCTGAAGATGATTTGTTTGTAGATGTAGATTTAACATCTGGTATAGCAGTAATAGATAAACAATCATCAGGACTTTTTTCATATGAATATGAGATGAAAGTAAAAAGTATAAATAGTAAAGCAGAAAGTTTATACATTCTAAATAGTGATCTTCCAAAATCAATGGTAGCTTCAGGAAAACTGATGGCATTTAATTTAGGAAATGAAGTTAGAATTGTTAATCAATCTGGGTGGCTTGAAAAGAAATATACATCTTCAAAACAAATAACAAATGTTGTTTTAGGAGATGATTTAGCCGGAATTGTTTATAAAAATAAAATTGAAATAATAGAATTATAGGAGGAAAAGATGGGAGTAATTAATTGGGTTGCCTTTGGTGGTATTTTAGTTGATTTAGTAATTATTTCTGTGTTAGTTTCTTCAATATATTGGGGATATAGAAGAGGATTAGTAGCAGTTGTATTTAAAATACTTGTATTTATAGTATCATTACTAATTGTTTTTGTTTTATACAAACCTGTATCAAACACAATTATTGAAAAAACGGAAATTGATGAATGGTTGACTACAGCGATTAGATCAAATTTAGAAGGAACAACACTTGATGATGGATTATTATTAGAACCAACAGAATCTAATTTTTCAACAGCAGTAGTAGAACTTATTAATTCATTTGTTTCAGAAGCATTAGAACTTGCTGAAATTGATCCAGTAGGATATGTTTCAATAGAGCTTGCTAAACTTATGATTAGAGTATTAACAATGCTTGCATTATTAATCTTCTCAAGATTTTTACTTGTATTTGTAAGATTCTTTGCAGAATTAATAGCAGGATTACCATTTATTAAGTTATTTAATAAATCAGGCGGACTTATCTATGGTGTTATAAAAGGATTTTTATCAGTATATGTTATACTTGGATTATTTTCTATTGCATCACCACTTATTAGTTCATGGGGAGTAATTAGTGCAATTGAAGATTCTACTTTAGGTAAACAAATGTATAACAATAATATTATTTTAGATTTAGTTATAAAATAAGATAAACATAGAGAAGGCGGACATAATAAATTATGTTCGCTTTTCTTTTTAAAATAAAGATGCGTAAGGAGTGATTTTTTACTATTGAGACGAAATAATCAAAATAAAAGAAAACAACTAAATAGAGTCGTAAAAAATAATAAAAGTGCAATAAAAAAAGATAGAAGAGCATCTATAAACTTAAAAGAAGATGAAGAGTTAGAAGTAGAAATTAAAATAGATAAAAATGGTGAGAAAAAAGTAATTGGTACAATAAAGAAAGATAAATCAAAGAAGAAAAAGAAGAGAAAAAAAGAGAAGAAAAACGGACCAATTAAAAAGTTTATAAAAAAATGTTTAACTATAACGTTAATTGTTCTTATTGTTATTAGTATATTATTTTTTATAAAAGTAAAGCAAAATGGTGGTGGAGTTAAAGGTGTTTTATACACAATTTTAGGACAAAGTGTGGAAAACGAAGACTCTTTAAAGCCAATAAATGTGTTATTACTTGGAATAAGTGAAGATATTTCAAAAAAATTAACAGATACAATTATTGTATGTTCATATAATCCTAAAACAAGTAATGCATATATGATATCGGTGCCAAGAGATACATTTGTTGGTACAAGTGAAGAAACTGCTAAGAGTTCAGAGAAGATAAATTCATTGTATTCAAGAGGTGGACCAGATAAAATAGTAAAAGCTGTAGAAAATATTACTAGTATGGATATTGATTATTATGCAGTTATAGATAATAAAGCAGTAATTGAAATTGTAGATATAATAGGCGGCGTAACTTTTGATATTCCAATTGATATGGATTATGATGACCCTACACAAGATTTGCATATACATTTAAATGCAGGTGTTCAAAATGTAAATGGAAGTGAGGCAGAGCAATTATTAAGATTCAGACATAATAATGATGGTACTTCATATCCAGCAGAATATGGAGATAATGATTTCGGAAGAATGAAGACTCAAAGAAATTTCATTATGGAGACGTTAAAACAAACATTAAAAATAAGAAATATATTTAATGCAAAAAATATAATAGATACTGTTTTTGAAAATATAGAAACAGATTTAGTGGTAGATGAAGTGTTAGGATATGTACCAACAGCAGTTGATATAAATTTTGATGAAATTACTAATTATCAACTTCCAGGAGAATCAAAAAAATGTAATGATTTATGGTTCTTTATAGCTGATAAAGATAAAACTAATACTTTAATTGAGGATTTAAATAAATAATAAAGACAATAAAAAAGCTCATTCTATGTTAATAGAATGGGCTTAATTTTATCTTCTTTTTCTTCTATTTTTATTAGTTTTTCTGTATAGTCTACCTGATACAACAATTAATAATAATCCAACAATAATTAGTATTAATACAGTATAATCAGGTTTTTCTTCAACGTCATGAGCAGCAATTAAATTTGCACTATATTCAATATCATCAACTTTGTATTTTATTGTTCCAATTATATCATCTTTAAAGATTGGAGCTAGAAGCTCTTCTTTAAGCTTGATTTCTGGGATAATATCGTTCATATTTATACTTTTATTATTAATAACAGTAATTGATTCATCGATTAAAAGATTTAAACTTTTTGTTTCATCTGTCGCATTTTCAATTTCTATAGTTTTAATAACAGATCCAGCTTCTTTAACTTTTGTTAATGTATAGTTATTATATCCATAATTGAATAATGTTTTTGAATCAATAAATCTAGCATTAAGGCCAGATGGAGTAGCGCCTCCACCAAGTACTACTGCAATAAACTCTAAACCGTCTCTAGATGCTTCAGAAATTATACAATTTCCAGCTTGTGATGTATAACCAGTTTTTATTCCAGTTGCATATTTATAGTAGTAATTTGTGCTATTTGGATTTAAAAGTTCATTTGTTGTTTTAAAAGTTCTATCTTCATTTGGATATTTGTTTGTTGCTGGTAAAGTATACTCAGTTGTAGCAACTAATTTTCTAAATACTTCATTTTCCATAGCATATTTAGCTATTAAATATAAATCGTATGCAGTAGAGTAATGGTCTTCATCGTGAATTCCATTTGGATTAACAAAATGTGTAGATGTACATCCAAGCTCTATTGCTTTATTATTCATCATATCTGAAAATGCATCAATTGAACCAGCAACATGTTCTGCTAAAGCATAAGCAGCATCGTTAGCTGATTTTACCATTAAAGCATATAATAAATCATTTACTGATATTTCTTCATCAACTTGAAGATCACAAGTTACATATCCACTAGGCAAATTATCAAGTGCAGTTTTAGAAATAGTTACCATATCAGAAAGTTTGCAATTTTCAAGTACAAGAATTGCTGTCATAACTTTTGTTGTACTTGCAGGATATAACTTTTCTGTTGATTTTCTTTCGTATAAAATTCTGCCAGTACTTTTTTCAACTAAAATTGCAGCTTTTGAATTAATTTTTGGACTGTTTGCTAAGACTGCTGTTTGGAAGAACATGATAAATAAGCAAGTGATAATAAGTATCTTCTTTTTTAATTTCATAAAATTCCTCGCATATATAAAATTTTAATATAAATATGATATATCAAATTTTGACAAAATACAATATAGGAAAATAGTAGAATTTTTGGGAAAAGGGTAGATTAAAGTATTTTGAATAGTTATAGAAATTATTAATTTTTTTAAAAAAGGAAAACCCCCAATGCATTTTCTGCATCGGGGGCTTAGACATTAGCTGCCTAAATGTTACACCTTAACTCCAGTCCCGAGATTTTCAGGAACGAATGGAGTTTCGTTTTTTCTTAAAGCATCAATGACGAGAGTAAGTGCGTCGCTATAAGCGTGACTGGTTTCATAGCAAGGATTATCTTTCCATGCGTTTCGAAGTTCACCAAGTCCGACTTGCTCAGGAAGCAGTTGATACTTAAGAAGGAGATGTTCTTCTTGTGCGTCAATTAGGGAACAGGTCATGTAAGCTTCTTGGATTTGCAACTCGCACAGCTTTTTCTGCTGATTGATATAGCTGCCTACCATAAAGAAGCAAACCACCATTGAGATGACGAAGAAGATAAGAAATTTCCGATCTGCAACGAGTCCTTTGTAAGCGTGGTCTACGGGTTCTGCCGGGGTGTTCTGCTCGAAGTCTTCATTCTCTTGATAATTCATCAAAGACTTTTCCATTGTTCTACCTCTTTCTTTTTCATTTTTCTCCGTTATCGATGTTTCTTAGTGTAACTACTGAACAACGATACTTTAATTATACCACTTTTATGTTAACTGGTCAAGAATTCGGGAGTATAACGAAGAAAAACAGAGGAAAAAAGAAAAAACAAAAAGTTCCAAAATTGAGACTTTTTGTTTTAAATTCTTAATAATTAATCACGATATGAGTATTCTGGATAATTATCTAAATTAAATAATTTTACTTTTTCATCAGTAACTGTATTAAATTCAAATTTATTTATTTCTGTATGTCGTTTTGTTATTGATTCTGAATCTTTATTAGTGTAATATTCATTTTTTATTATTAGATTTGTATTTAAATCAATGTAGTAAATGTCGATATCTTGATAATCTGCATAAGTATCTGTTAGAGATACTTTTAAACAATCTAATCCGTTTACTGTTTCAATTCCTAAATATTTATATACACCAAGATTTTCATTAGTTTCATTTTGTTTTGCTTTTTCAAAGAATGCGTCTGAATTTTTAGCTTTATAAACTGGAATTGTTGTAGCTATAATTCTTTTTCTTGGGTTGATTACTGTAATATATTTATTTTCATTATCGTCTTGGTATATTTCAGAAGATTCATTTGCTTCTATATCAAATTGATAAGTATAAGTTAGATGATCTTTTTTGTATATATCATAATAACCGATTAATGTATCGTTTTCAGAATACATTTCTACTCTTTGATAAACGTTTGAAAATTCTGTTTCAGCACTTTCTAGCATTGTTTTTACATTTTCATAAGAGAATTTAAATCTAGGATAAAAATAGATATATAAAGTAATTGCTGTTATTATTAATAATATTATTAAAATAATAGCTAAGATTTTATTTTTCATTGCTTATAACCTCCTAAATCTTATATAAAAAGCGTAACATTAAACTAAAAAAATAGCAATAATTAAATGTATTTCATTTAAAACTTTGTAAAATGAAAAAAGTATGATATTATTGTTTTAGAATTTATTAGAAAGGATTGAGTTATATGAAAAAAATTATAATATCAATACTTATAGTAACTTTTTTAATAGTTATGATTTTTGTAGGAATTAAACTATCAGAAAAATATGTTTTGCAAAATACAAATATGACTTTAAAAGAAGCTGTATCTACAACTTTTTTAAAAGAAAAAAGTTCAAATGAAGATAAGGAAAATGAATTAGTCGTTGTTGAACTTGAGAAAAAAGAAGATATAAAAGTTTCGATGTCAGTTATTGGTGATATTATGTGTCATAATAGTCAATATAATGATGCATATAAAAATGGAGAATATGATTTTTCTTATGTTTTTGAAGATATTAAACAATATATAGAACCTGCTGATTTAGCAATTGGAAATTTAGAGACTACATTTAGAGGAAAAGAGAAAGGGTATTCAAGTTATCCGACATTTAATACTCCAGAAGTATTAGCTCAAGATTTAAAAGAATTAGGAATTGATGTTGTTTCAACAGCTAATAATCATAGTTTGGATACTGGGTATTTAGGTATTGAATCTACAATTGATTATTTAGATGAAGCAGGAATTCTTCATACAGGTACGTATAAATCAGAAGAAGATCAAAATAAAATTGTAGTAAAAGAAATAAATGGTCTAAAATTTGCATTTTTAGCATACACTTATGGAACAAATGGTATACCAGTACCAAGTGGAAAAGAATATTGTATAAATCTTATTGATAAAGAACTAATTAAATCACATTTAGATATGGCTAAAAATATAAATCCAGATGTTATATGTGTTAATATGCATTGGGGAATAGAGTATCAAAATATACCAAATGATGAACAAGAAGATTTAGCTAATTTCTTATTTGAAAATGGAGCTGATATAATTTTAGGAAGTCATCCTCATGTGCTTCAAAAAATGGAAGAAAGAGATATTATTCTTCCTAATGATGATATGAAAAAAGGATTTGTTATTTATTCTTTAGGAAACTTTATGTCAGGACAAACAAAAGCAAATACAAGAAATTCAATAATATTAACGTTAGATGTTATTAAAAGTGGTGAGACAGGTAAATTAAGTTTTGAAAATATTAATTATATTCCAATATATACATTTACTTCACCAAATTTTAAAAATTATAAAGTTTTAGATATTAGATCTGCAATTGGTCGTTATGAAAATGGGGAAGAAGGAAGTGTTAGTAAACAATATTATGATTTACTTGTAAAAGAATTAGAACATGTTAATTATACAGTTGGTTATTGATGATATATTAAAGAGTACTTTTATAAGTGCTCTATTTTTTTGTAAAAAAAAGAAGACCGCAGGCAGTTTGCCTCCGGTCTATGGGGATTTTGGTTATCAGGATTCGGGAATGTACACATAGTAAATACCAGTTTCTGCGACATCGTTCCACAGATTGTAGATGGTATGCTCCAGTTCAAATTCGTCAATATTAGTAGCGGTGCTCCAGAAGTTTTTATACTCGCGGAACTTGGATTGCTTTCTATATATTGCTTCAATGTCTTGAATTTGGAGCGCTATTCTGATGTGTGAACATTCAAAGGAACCGATCTTAGTGATCTCCACAAGGGGAGCGGCACTTTTAGTAGAAAACAGTTTCTCAAATGCACTTTCAGTTCTTACGAGCTTGAAGTATTTGTGCTGAACGTTTTCGTCAATGTGGTTCCAAGATACAGTGTTTCCGTTGGTGATAAACCAGGAAAGATGCTTAAGATCTGCAGCAAGATAGGGTTTCTTTCTCGCTGAATAAAGAGCATCTTCCAATTGCCCCTGGCAGCTGGTGCTGCAAGTAATACGTTTGATTGCTGTGGGAGAGAGGGGTTTGTAGAATTCACAAATCCTTTTGTAGATTCGCTTGTTTACATCCATCTCATGGCCTACGAACATGCTACCGGTTGGTTTGTCTAGTAGTTTCCTAAACTTACGTACTTCTTCCAAGTAGTACTGAGTAGTTTCTGTGCCGGAATAGATACGATTGTTGCGATACATCTGAAGAGCAATTTTGTGCCCTTGTCTGCATAGCCTTTCGTACTCAGTTATAATCCGGTCAACGATCTGTTTGATGTGTGCTGGTACTTGGTGCATGGCGTCATCTCCTGTTCTTGATCTATCTAGGGTATCCCCGTGTATGTTTAACACAAAATACATTATACCACATTATGTTAATTAAATCAATCAAAAGTAGTAAAATAAAGCAAAGCCGGACATTAAAGTCCGACCTTGCTTTTTAATATGGCTGTTCTTGATAAGGGATCAAGCGATAGCCAGATGAGTTTGGCATATCCATCAGATACTTTCAGTAGATGGTTATACCATGCCTGATAGTCTTTGGGCATATCTCCGTCGATGATTTTGTGTGGTACTCCGCACAGTGACATGAAAAACATTTTGTTTTGCTCTTTGCAAGCGCGCAGAACATGTTCTGTTGCGTCACAAGGTTCTTGCGCGATTACAATGTCGTAGTTTGATAAATCAAAAGTCCGGTAGTCAAAGGTATCCTTGATTGCAGGTACACCTTGTGTATGTTCCGGCTCAACGATTTTATCAAGACATGTCATGTTGAAACCTTTTTCCGAAAGTAATCTTGAGAGAATTGCTGTTCTGCCACATCCGACTTCTAAAATCCTTGCATCAGGAAATTTTGCAAGTTTTTTGGATATAAACTGAGCAAAACTTTGCTGACGAGAGGGAAGTCCACGAGACCATAGGATGAAATCCAAATATTGGTCAGATGAGACATAAGGATCAGGTTTTTTAATTTCGTTTTCAAGATCTGTTAACTGCTTAGGAGTTAATTCGTGTGGGTTTGCATTTTTGTATAATGTGAATGTCAGTGCAAGCATAAAATGCCCCTTTCTTTGGTAATGATTTCAAGAGAAATCAAAGAGTAAGTATAGAGTGCAATATGCAACAACTATACAGGTTAATGAGTTACGAATAATATTATAGCACACAAACAGTATTATGTAAAGTTGGTAAATTGACATAATGGCTGAAAATATGCTATAATACTAGAGCATTTTTAAAATGCATAGAAAAATTGAATAGGAGTGTATACCCAATGATTAAGACAACAGACCACATTGAAAAAGCAACTACTAATTTTTTCGAAAGACACAGTTTGAACGAGCTGGTTGCAGAGTACTTTGCAAGTAAGTTCGTTCAGAGCAAGATCGACGAAGGCTATACCGCCTACATGCACATCTGGGAGGCAGCGAAAGAAGAAGCTCCTGAAGGAGCAAAGGAGTTCGTCGAAACGGTTATGCCTAAGTATGAGCTGACCAGAGAAGCTTACGAGCAGGATGCGTTCGAAACCTTTAAGGAGAAGTTCTGCGAAGTGTTTATGGCTGTGAGCCTGTACATTTCCATTGAGGATAAGCTCGCAGAGCTCCTTAAGAGACATGATGACGCAAATCTGATTATGCTGGTTGAATCCGCCATGGAAGATATCAGCGAGTTCATGACTGTCAGATTCAGTAACGTCGTTAGCTTGCTGATGGAAGGAATGCCTCAGGAACTGGCTGAAAAAATCGCAGACGACGCAGGTGATGCAATTATTGCTCCTATCGGAATCAGCTTTGGCTTAGACGAGGAGGATGACGATGATTGCTGCTGCGATGATGAATGCGAATGCAATGGTGAATGCGGCGGAAGATGCAACTGTGAAGGAAAAGAAGAGTGCGAAGATGGTCACTGCTGCTGTTAAAAGAGTCACGATTGAGACTGTTTGAGCAGTAAGTAAGAAAAGTAACTTCTAATGGAGGAATGCTACCTGGGAAACTAGGTGGCATTTTTCGTTTTTATTTGAATATAATTATTAAAATAATAGAATCTATATGAGTCTTTAAAGCATAAGAATAAAAAATATTTTTTAAAAAATAATAAAAAGCTTGAAGCCGTAAGGTAAAATATGATAAAATTGTATCTATAAAAATTTTTAAGGGGGGATATTTTATGGAAAACAAATTAGAAAAGAAATATGGACTTATTACTGCAATCTGTATGGTTGTTGGAATAGTAATTGGTTCAGGTATATTCTTTAAAGCTCAAGATATTTTAAATATCACTCAAGGGAATATGCCACTAGGTATTATAGCTTGGATTATTGGAGGAGTTATAATGCTTATATGTTCTATTAATTTTTCAATATTTGCTACATATTTTCAAAAAGTAAATGGTGTAGTAGATTATGCTGAAGAAATAGTAGGTTCTAAGTTTGCATATTATGTAGGATGGTTTATGACAACAATTTATTATCCTACCTTAACTAGTGTTCTTGCATGGGTTTCAGCAAGATACACATTAATTCTTTTTGATGCATCAGCAGATATAACAAGTGGACTTTGCTTAAGCTTAGCATGTTTTTATTTATGTTCTAGCTATGCATTAAACGCACTTGCTCCAAAACTTTCAGGAAAGTTTCAAGTAAGTACAACATTTATTAAATTAGTGCCACTTTTATTAATGGCAGTAGTTGGTCTTATAGTAGGACTAATTAATGGAAATACAGTTAATGCGTTTTCATCATTCACAAATAATTCAGGAGCAGAAGTAAGTATGCTTAGTATGCTTTTCTCAGCTACTGTAGCAACAGCATTTGCTTATGAAGGTTGGATTATTGCAACAGCTATTAATGCAGAATTAAAAGATGCTAAGAAAAATCTTCCAATCGCTTTAGTAGTTGGTGGAGCAATAGTTGTTCTTGTTTATATCATTTATTATATTGGATTAGCAGGAGCAGCAACAGTTGAAACACTTATGGTAGAGGGAGCACAAACAGCATTTAAAAATATATTTGGAAATGTTGCTGGAACTGTTCTTAATACATTTATAGTTATTTCTTGTTTAGGAACACTAAACGGATTAATGCTTGGAACAACACGTGGAATGTATTCATTAGCAGTACGTGGCCAAGGACCAGCACCAGAACGTTTTGCAGAAGTTAGTGCTTCAACAAATATGCCAACAAACTCATCAATTTTTGGACTATTTGCATGTGGTTTATGGTTATTCTATTTTTATGGAGCAAACTTAACTACTCCAATTTTTGGATTATTTAGTTTTGACTCTTCAGAATTACCAATAATAACAACATATGCTTTATATATACCAATCTTTTTAATGTTTATTGTTAAATATGGAAAAGAAAATAAATTTAAAAATATAGTAATGCCTGTACTAGGAATTATAAGTTCTGTGTTTATGGTATTTGCAGCATTTTATGCTCATGGTATAACAAAATACCAAGCAGCAGCTGCTGTAGGAGAATTTTCATTCCCAGTATTATTCTATTTAATATTATTTGGAGTAATAATGTTAGTAGGAAAACTTTTTGATGGATCAAAAAAAATAAAAGAATAAATATGTAAACGAAAAGCTCACCTTATGGTGAGCTTTTTTGGCGTTATTATAAATTTTAAAAAGATAAATTAATAATTTAAGTTTGATATTGATTTAAAATTATTGTTATAGAAAATATAAAACTTATTTAAATTTTTAAGACAAAAAGTAAGATTATTGATATAATGAATTTATATTTAGGAGGAAAGTATGCAGATTAAGAATTTAAGCTTACAGGAAGCAATATATTCAAGTTTATTAGATCATGATAATCAACATTTTGATGAACCTGATAATAGAATTGATTTTAGTGGTATTAGTGAATATGAAGATGATTCTATGGAATTTCCAGACGATGAATTGAGAAAACTTGTAAATTTTAGAATGACATTTAATACAAAATATTTTTCTGAAGATGAATTACAAAATACTGTAGAAGAATTAAAGAAAGTATTATCTATTTTGCATTTAGAATATTTTAGTATTCAACCGTTATCTAAAAAAGGACCAGTTAATATAGATTTATCATTTTTAAAAAGTTTGAATACAGATATTGAAAATATATTCTTAACTAATGTAGACTTATCAAATGAAAAACCAGAAATATTTGATAGATTTGATAGTTTAAAACAATTAATGCTAGAGAAGTGTAATATATCTGATCCAGAATTAGTAAAAAATGTTAGTAAAGATACTAGAATTTCTTTGTGTAGAAATGCTATTGATCCTGAACATTTTGAAAAAGCAGTAAGATTAGCAGAAGCATCAAATGCGGGGATAAGTTTTGATGGAGAACTTGCTTCAGTAGGAAATGCTTTTAAAAATAAAGTGTTAAAACTTTCCGAATATTTAAAATTAAAAGATAAAGTAGACTTTTCGAGTTTAGATAAATTAAAAGTATTAGTTGATATAGATGTAGAAAAGGAAAATGCAGAAACTATTTTAGAAGCTTTAAATGGTGCATCAAACATTACTTTAGAGTCTGAAATAAGTAGATTAAAGAAATTGGATCCAGAAGGAAAACTAAATACACCAACAAGAGCTGTTATTAAAAATGCAAGTGAATTAGGAGTAGATGAATTAAATAGCAGAACTAATATAACATCTGTTAGAATACAAGATGGGGAGAATACTTATCTTCAACAAGGCGAACCTTATGAAGTTGATGATTATAAAAAAGCAAGAGAGGAAATAGATAAAATACTTAGGGATGTCGTATTTCCAGAAGAATCTGATCCTGATAGAGAAAAGAAAATATTTGCTCAAATATATAAAGAATTAGGTAAAAAAATTAGATATAATTATCATGCAATTAGTGAAGAAGGTAAAAAAGATGATGCACTTCAAATTTCTTGTAGAAATTTAACTGATGGTTTATTAAAAAATACAGCAGTTTGTGCTGGTTATGCAGATATTTTAAGAAATACTTTGGCTTGTGCAGGGATTTATTCAGAATATATTGGTGCAAATTTAGATTTAGAAGGTGGAGTGACAGTTGATTTAAATGATCCTGAAGGGCATGCTTGGAATAAAGTCAGATTAGATGGTGATGATTATTGGACTGATCTTACATGGGATGCTGATAATATTTTTGCTGGTAGATATCCATTAAATTATTGTTTAAAATCTTCAAAAGATTTTGGGCATAGCCAATATAGAGTTGGAATAAATAATGAAAAGTGGGCTGGTTGTGATAAAACAATTAGTGATGAAAAACAATTAGAGTTATTTGAAGGAATTAGCGTAGAAAAAACAGCAAATATCGAGGAAGCTAAATCAGTTTCTAAAGTAAGTTGTTTAGTTTTAGCTACTGCTCAAAAAGGACTTACAGCAAATACACTTCAAGTTTTATCTAAAGAAGCTGAAAACTTATGCATGTTGCCTGTTAAGGCTCAAAAATTAGATGAAAGTGATAAGGAGATATAATATGGAGAAATTAATTGATGTAGATGTTATTAATGAATCATATATTGTTTTAGAAAAATTAGAACTTCTTCATAAACTTCCAGAAAATGTATTAAGCTTTTTAAAATCTAATTTAGATGAAAACTATAGTTTTACAATAAATCCAGATATGCCTTTAGATTTGCAGATAAATAATGAAAATACAAAAGTTTATATTTCTTATTTGTTTTTAAAATATATAAATGATTCTAAAGAAGAAAAAGATTTATTATTAAAAATGTATAAAGAAAATCAAGAAAAAGCAGATGAATTGATAAGAGAAAAATATAATCCTGAT
>JAZLBY010000091.1:0-4190 GCA_045613965.1 Candidatus Scatovivens sp. | reverse complement strand
GAATCTTTTCATATTTTTAAAGCTAATTAATGAAAGGATCTTAATATCATTTTCAGTAAAGCTCATTCTATCCATTAATTCATCTGACCATGTGCTCATTTCATCTGGATTAATAAATGCTTTATAAATTAAATTTGATTTGATAATATCTGTTAAATAAATTCCATCACAGAATTTCTCACATTTTTTCTCTAATGCTCTTAATGAAATTTCTGATGCATCTTCAAGTCTTGATGTAAATCTTGTTTTTGGTGAGATAACTCCTGATTCAATCATTTTTCTAATTATGAATTCAGATCTTCTTGTTTTTTCTAGAACTAAATCTATAGATGCTTCTTGTCTAATAAACTTATCAGATAATTCTTCTGCACCTTTTTCTAGTTCTTCCATTTGTCTTATTGCATCTAAATCTATTTCAGCAGCTTTCTCATGATCTTCTACTTTTGGTAACATCATATCATAAGCTTCTACTGTTCTTATTGCTGATATTAATAATAATTTTTCTACATCGATATATTTAATACCATTTACTATTACATCTGCAACCATACTTGAATGAAAATCTACAGAGTCTGTATTATATGTTTTCATTGCAACATCCATTATTTGGTCTGGATTCATTACTTGAATATCTTCTTGTCTATATCCTTTTTGTAATAAGTAATTTTTAAATACTGTTACATATTGTACGTCAGCATATTTACCACATGGGAATATATCATGAAGGTCTATTAATGTAATTGGCGCGCCAATCTCTTTTAATATTTCTATTCCTTCTTCTTTAGATAAATCTTCTTTTCCAGCTATAGCTTCTAATACTTTTAATAATTTTTTCGTGCTATCTTGAGTATCTTTAGCGTATAGCTTTTCTTGCTTACGTGTTAAAAACATATATGCATAATATTTATTTTCTTCATCATTATAAATTTCTCTTAGTGATGGTTCAGATGAAATATAATCATATAGTTCTTCTAAAGTTCTTCTATCTTCTTTTCTCATTGCTTTAAATTCATCTGGATTTTTTGATTTGATTTCTTCATAATCTCTACAAACTTGAACTAAAAACAAATCAAAATCTAAAGTATATGCATCTGGGTTACCTAAATATTCTTTTATTCTACCGCCTAATTCTTTTACTTTAGCTTCTTGAGCACTTAGGTCCATAAATGATACTGGATTAACTTTTAGTTGTGGACCTCTTGACCCACTCGCCATACGTCTATATTCAATTATTGCACCTTCATATTCTCTGACAAGTTTTGTAAAACGTTCTCTAATTTTATCATCATTAACTAAGTATGGATCGATATTATCTGATCTTACTACACCTGTCCACATATACTTATCACTTTTTCCTACTAATACTGGTGATGCAATTACATCTCCTATGTTTAATTTTTTTCTTTCTCCCATATATACTTTAACCCTTCATAATTTTTTTATTTTATCTTTTTAGTGTTTTATTATAATTTAATTTATTTTGTCTTTAAACATTTAATTTAAACTTAATCTCTTTAAATGGATTTTTATTTACTATTACATATTCTGAATCTAAATTTTGTTTTATTTCTTTTTCGAACATTTTATCTTTTGTTAGTATTAGATTACAGAACTTATAACTTGTATTATTTAAATTATTTATTACTTTTTCTTTTTCTACATCGTCATATTCTTCTACTTCAAATTGATTTTCATCTAATACTTCATAGATCTTTTCTTTTAGCTCATCAAATTCTTCTGTATCAGAATACATTTCAAATATTCCATATGGATAAAAACTAATTTTCATTTCATCTTTAAGTCTGTTATATAGATTGCTATTACCGACAACTACTGTTTTATCAAACTTAATTGATTCATGGATTATATCTTTATCTGGCATATTATTTAATATAGTAATTCTTCTTTTAAATTTCATATTCTCAAAGATATTATTAAACACTTCTACGATTAGTGTGTTTTGTGCTAAACAAAAATCTTCTATTACGATTTCCATATTAGTATCTAATCTATAGCTTTCTACACATAAGCTAAACACTACATCTGGATTTCCTGTTGTTAATACTAGAAGTTTTTCTACATTATTATCTTTTTCTCTAGAATCCTTATGATAATCTCTTACTATTTTTCTTAACGATTCAATTTCTAGTTTTTTAGAATAATGATTTTCGTCTATTTTCTTTACTTTATCTAAGTCTTCTTGTATCTTTTTCGATTCAAATTCACTTAATGCAAGAAGTAAAAAATTCTGAAAATTATCATTTGTTTCTATACTAATTTTACTTTCCATATATAACCTTCCTTTGCTTTTTAACTTTATGTTAAATAAAAAGCACCATACTCCTTTATTATATCACATTTTTGTTTATTTTTCAACCTTTATGTCAACTCTAAGAGTGTTTTTGAATATACTATATTATCATAACTAAAAAGGAGGTTTTATTATGTGTAGAAGATGCTGTCAAAATTACTACAGAATGACTTCAGGTAGATGTAACTCATACACTTTAAGAAGAGAACCAGACTTATCTGCTTTTCCTAGAAATTATATGTATGGTTATGCTTATACACCTGTTCAAACTATTAAAGACACTTATAATCCATGTAATGCTCTAGCAAACGGAACTATATTCCCTGAACTTGTTAGTCATTACTCACCGGATGATTCAATAGAATTTATTAATTATTTAAAAAATCAAGGAGGTGGATGTTCTAATGGCTGCGAATAATTGTGGATGTGGATGCGATACTAATCCTGAACCAATGACAATTTCTAGCTTAGGATGTGGTTGCAACCATCAAAGATCAAAACAAGAATTATTAAAAGAAATCATGGAACTTGAATTTGCTGTTAATGATTTAGCATTATATTTAGATACTCACCCATGCTGTCAAAAAGCTTTAATGCTTCATAACGAATATTCTATGAAACTTAATAATTTAAAGAAAGAATATACAAGTCATTATGGTCCTTTATCAATTTTTGATGAAGTTGATTCATGGACTAATTGGGTAGAAAATCCATGGCCTTGGGAAAGGGGTGCTTACTAATATGTATCATTATGTTAAAAGTTTACAATATCCTATAAACATTAATCACAGAAATCCAAAACTTGCTAAAGTTATCATCAGTCAATATGGTGGTCCTGATGGAGAACTTGGTGCTTCACTTCGTTATTTATCACAAAGATTTGGTATGCCAGATGCTAAATCAAAAGCTATTCTAAATGATGTTGGTACTGAAGAATTATCTCACTTAGAAATGGTTGGTACTATCCTTCATCAATTAACTGATGGAGCAACTCCAGAAGAGATGCGTCAAGCTGGTTTAGATGCTTATTATACTGATCACGGTTGGGGCACTTTTCCACAAGCTGCAGCTGGGTTCCCTTACAATGCTGTATCTATGGCTGTTAAAGGAGATCCTATTGCTGATTTAACAGAAGACCTAGCTGCTGAACAAAAAGCTAGAGCAACTTATGAAAAACTTATAGATTTATCTAAAGATGATAAAGAAGTTGTTGATGTTTTAAAATATTTAAGACAACGTGAAGTAGTTCACTTCCAACGTTTCGGAGAAGCATTAAATTCTGTTCAAGAAAAAATGTATCAAAAAAACAGATTTTTTATGAATTCAAACAATAATAATTGTGGATGTAATAATTAAATAACACAAAAATAGCGGCTATACTTAGCCGCTATTAAATTATTTATCTTATAAAATTTGTTCTTTGTACTTTATTTTCAGGAAGATTAATTCCATTTTCTTTTCCTGCCTTAATACATTTTAAAAGCCACGCCATATTCTTTCCTAAATTATACATAGTTTGCATACCTTCTAAATCTTGTTTTGTTTCTTCAGGTGTATTTCCATGAACAATATTCCAATATGTAGATGATACTACTGGCATTTGACTAATAGTGAAGTATTTATTTAATACATCAAATGATGCTGTTGTTCCACCTCTTCTTGCACTAGCAATACTTGCACCAGGTTTAAATTGGAATACCTTTTTACCAGCATAAAAAGCTCTATCTAAAACTGATAGTATTCTTCCTGTTGGATGAGCATAATATACTGGTGTACCAAATACAAATCCATCTGCCTCTTCAGCTTTCTCTATAATTCTATTTACTATATCGTCATCAAAAATACATCTTGCATTTCCATTTTTAGCACACATTCCACA
>JAZLBY010000090.1:0-3361 GCA_045613965.1 Candidatus Scatovivens sp. | reverse complement strand
GGTCTTCCAAAAGAATATCTTGGAGAAGGTATTAATGAAGAAGTAAAACAAGCTATATTAGATGTAGCTAAAAAATATGAAGAAATGGGAGCTATTGTTGAAGATTGTTCATTTGAAGTAGGACAATATGCAACATCAGTTTACTATATAATCGCTTGTGCTGAAGCAAGTTCAAACTTAGGAAGATTTGATGGTATCCGTTATGGTTATAGAACAGAAAAATTCGATAACTTAAAAGATATTTATAAAAATTCAAGAAGTGAAGGATTTGGAGAAGAAGTTAAAAGAAGAATTATGCTTGGTACATATGTACTATCTTCTGGATACTATGATGCATATTATAAAAAAGCACAAAAAGTTAGAACAGTTATTACAGATGCATATAATGAATTATTTGGAAAATATGATTTATTATTAACACCAACATCTCCAACAACAGCATTTAAAATTGGAGAAAAATGTAGTAACCCAGTTGAAATGTATTTAGCTGATATTTGTACAGTACCAGTAAATATTGGTGGATTACCAGGAATTAGCGTTCCATGTGCATTAGATGAAAAAGGTTTACCAATTGGATTCCAATTATTAGCTAAACCATTTGATGAAGAAAAACTTTTAAGAGCTGCTTATAGCTATGAACAAAATTCTAACTTTAATCAAGTTAACAAACCAACATTTAAAGGAGGGAATAGCTAATGGCAAGAGAAGATTATGAAATCGTAATAGGACTAGAAGTTCACTGTGAACTTTCAACAAAAACAAAAATATTCTGTTCATGTTCAACAGAATTTGGTGGTGAACCAAATACACATTGTTGCCCAATCTGTATGGCTATGCCTGGAACACTTCCAGTATTAAATGAAAAAGTAGTTGAATATGCAGTTAAAGCTGGTCTTGCTACAAATTGTAGTATAGAAAAGAAAAGTAAAAATGATAGAAAAAATTATTTCTATCCAGATAATCCAAAATCATATCAAATTTCACAATTTGATAAACCACTTTGTTATGATGGACATGTTACTATCGAAACAGAAGATGGTGAAGAAAAAGTAATAAGAATTGAAAGAATTCATATAGAAGAAGATGCTGGTAAATTAAACCATGATGAATATGGAAGAGGAAGTTTTGTTGATTTAAATAGAGCTGGAGTTCCATTAATCGAGGTTGTTTCTAAACCAGATATGAGAAGCGCTAAAGAAGTAGAAGCATATATGAGAAAATTAAAATCAATTTTTGAATATATTGAAATTTCTGATTGTAAAATGCAAGAAGGTTCTCTAAGAGCTGACGTTAACGTTTCTGTAAGAAAGAAAGGTGCTGCTGAATTTGGTACTAGAACAGAAATGAAAAATATGAACTCTTTTAGAAGTATCGTAAGAGCTATTGAATATGAAGCAGATAGACAAATTGAAGAAATTGAAGCTGGAAATAAAATAGTTCAAGAAACATTAAGATGGGACGATGTATCAGGAAGAACATTCCCAATGAGAGATAAAGAAGATGCTCAAGATTATAGATATTTCCCAGAACCAGATTTAGTTGCTTTAGAAGTATCAGATGAATATATCGAAAATGTTAGAAACATGCTTCCTGAATTACCAGAAAGTAGAAGAAAAAGATATATTGAAGATTTTGAACTTACAGAAAAAGCTGCAAACTTTGTTACTGGATCTAAATATTATTCAATTTTATTTGAAGATGCAACAAAAGCTTCTAATAATCCAAAAACAGTTGGAAACTTAATTATGTCTGATATTGCTAGAATTTTAAATGAAAGAGAAGAAGAACCAGAAGCATTAAAATTTGGCGGAACAGAACTTGGTGAACTTGTAACTTTAATTGATAAAGGAACAATTAGTTCAGCAATTGCTAAAAAAGTATTAGAAGAATTATTTGAAAATCCAAAAATGCCAAGTAAAATAATTGAAGAAAAAGGTTGGGTACAAATTTCTGATGAAGGTGCAATTAAAGAAGTTGTAATGAAAGTATTAGAAAATAACCCACAATCAATTGCAGACTTTAAAGCAGGTAAAGATAAAGCATTAGGATTTTTAGTAGGACAAGCTATGAAAGAAACAAGAGGAAAAGCAAATCCACAAATGCTTAATAAAATGTTCTTAGAAGAATTAAATAAATAGTAAAATTTAATCCACAGATTCTTAAAAATCTGTGGATTTTTATATATTTAAGTAAAAGATGACCATAACTTTAAAAAAGTTCGTTAAAATTAATTTTAAAGTGTTTTAGAGGGTGATAATATATGTATATAGAAATTTTTATAGACAGTAAATTATAAAGTGTGGTAATATATTCTGTAGAGGAGGATTTTTTATATGGAGAAATCAAAAGTATACTTTACAGACTTTAGAGCTAGACCAGGATATAATTTACTACAAAAATTACAAAGATTAATTAAAGAAGCGGGAATTAATAATATAGATTTTGAAAATAAATATGTAGCTATTAAGATTCACTTTGGTGAACCAGGAAATTTAGCATATTTAAGACCAAATTATTCAAAAGCAGTTGCTGATGTTGTTAAAGAATTAGGTGGAAAACCATTCTTAACAGATTGCAATACTTTATATGTTGGTGGAAGAAAAAATGCTATTGATCATATTGATGCAGCATATCAAAATGGATTTACACCTTATTCAACAGGATGTCATGTAATTATTGCTGATGGATTAAAAGGAACAGATGAATCTTATATAGATATTGATGGAGAATATGTTAAAACAGCTAAAATAGGTAGAGCTATTATGGATGCTGATATAGTTATTTCATTAAATCATTTTAAAGGACATGAATTAGCTGGATTTGGTGGAGCAATTAAAAATATCGGTATGGGTTGTGGTTCAAGAGCAGGAAAAATGGAAATGCATAGTAGTGGAAAACCATCTGTTTATGCTCCTAAATGTAAAAAATGTAAACAATGTAAAAAGATTTGTGCTCATAATGCTATATCTTATGATGAAGAAGGTGTTGCACATATAGATCATTCAAAATGTGTTGGTTGTGGTAGATGTATTGGAATTTGTAATTTTGATGCAGTAAAATCAGCAAGTGATGCAACTAGTGATCTTTTAAACATGAAGATGGTAGAATATGCATTAGCTGTAGTTAAAGATAGACCACAATTTCATATTAGCTTGATTTGTGATGTATCACCAAATTGTGATTGTCACGCAGAAAATGATGCTCCAATAGTACCAAATATTGGAATGCTTGCATCATTTGATATGGTTGCTTTAGATAAAGCTTGTATAGATTTAGTAAATAAACAAAGTGCTTTTGAAAAAAGTGCAATAACAGAAAATCTTAAAAAATATAATTTAGATAAATTTAAAAATGATAATTT
>JAZLBY010000089.1:0-3879 GCA_045613965.1 Candidatus Scatovivens sp. | reverse complement strand
ATATGCACCGGAATTAATGCCGTATAATTTGTATTTGGAAGATAATGCAGAGGATGATATTGAAATAAGGATACAGAATCTGGATAACTTTTATTATTGGTGTGCGTCACGTGTGTTGAGTTTGGATAGAGAATATGCCAAAATTGGAAATACAGACCGCCACATAATAATTCTGTAAATAATTCAAAAAGACTTGAACATATGTTCGTATCAGCGTATAATTAAATTAAAATACAGGTAGGAGTAATGAAGGGAAATGAAAAAGAAGTTGATTAAAAATAAAGAAGAAGCACTTTTAGTAACAAGATTTATACAAGAAGTTTTAGTTAATCAGTTAGGTATTCCTTATAAAAATATCGTCAATGATAAAACCTTTGCAAAGTATACAATGTTGAAAAGGGCTGATTTATTAATATCAGATATACCATATGATTTATTGGTTAATAACGAAGATGATTTTATAGAAAATTTAATAGCTTATGCAGAAGTTAAGGATAAATGTGTTGTAGGGGGTAAGGAATGGGAAGATGCATATAAGCAGGGAATGGATAAGGCGAAAATGCTAAAAATTCCTTATTTTATAGTAACAAATTGTAGAAGCACCTTTTTTTATAATGCAGAAACAGGCAAAGAAATTAAATTGAACGGTAATCCTATTCGTAGTTTTCCTGATATTGATATTATACATCTTATTTTGGATAGATTAAAAAGAAATCGAGTAGCCGAAAATATTTCCACTTCTTTTGAAACGCAATCTAAATTGTCGGAAGGTGTTTTTAATGCAAAATTATGGGATCTTGCAGATATTTATAGACAAGTTGATTTTAAAAATACATCTGAAAAAATAGATTTTACGATTGGTATGATTGCGCTAAAATATTTTGAAGAGAAAGAGGAACAACTAGGAAAGAAGTTATCGAATAAAAGTTACTGGTCTAGTTTAGTACATAAGGACAAGGACGATGAATTTCTAGCAGTATTTAAGAGTTATATTGAAAGATTAGAAAGAGAAACGGAATTTGCAGAATTTAAATTATTGATGCAGGTATGCTATAATAAAATTGGTGAATTTGATATTTCTTTCATAAAACAAATATACAGTATAGTTGAGAGTTTAGGGCATTTGCATGGGTGTGGATTTGATTTATTTGGTGCTGTATACGAGATGTTTGCAAGTAATAAAGAAAAAAGTGATTTCGGTGAATTTTTTACAAGAAGACACTATACCAAGATATTTAGTAAGCTATTATTAGCCAATGAAAAATATTATAATTGTCAAAAAGAGTTCAAAATTTTAGACCCTGCATGTGGTACAGGAGGTTTTTTGACAGAGGCATTCAAAGTCCTTGAGAATCAGTATAAGGATAGTGGGACGATTGGTAAAGAGTCTCTTGATTTTCTACAGAAGCGTTGTTTTTATGGAATTGATATTAAGGAAGAAAATATTTCAAGAACAAAGTTAAATATGTTTCTAGTAGGAGACGGGCATACACATATAGTAAAAGAAGATTCTCTAAAGATAGAAGTCGAAGAAATAACGGGTGAACAACAGGATGTGTTAAAGCGATTAGGATGGAGTAAGTTTCAATATATCTTGAGTAATCCGCCATATGGCAATAGTCCGGTGTATGCACAAAGTAGATTGTTTTTATCATCAAGGTATGAAGTTGCATTTGCTTTAAAAATTATAGATATATTAGAAATAGGTGGTAAAGCTTGTATTATATTGCCTGACGGTTGTTTGGAAAATCCTACTATGGAGGGATTTCGACGTGAGATGCTGCAATTATGTAAAATAGAGGCGATTATTTCATTGCCTAAATTTGCATTTGCACCATACACTAAAGAGAAAACCTATGCAGTTTTTTTATGTAAAAAAGACGGAAATGATACTAAAGTGCAAAAAGATGCAATTTGGATGTACATTATTGACAATGATGGGTACGCTAATTCGGATAAAAGGTTTCCCACCAAACTCAAAGAAAAAAATGGAAAATGGTTACACGATGAGATTTCGTCATATTTTAATGTTGAAACATCAGAAGAAGAATTGGGATTGTTAGAAGAACGTTGGATGAAATATGATGATATGGCAACAGGTGGAACAGAGTCTTTGACTATTAAAGGTGAAAGAAAAAGGTTGAGAAAAGGTGGTTTTATTAGAATAGATTGTAAAAAGGCATCAAGTGAGTACTATAATTTACTTCCTGAATATCATTTGAGGAAAGAAGAACCAGACTACATTACAGTTGATGATGTTGAGAAAGAATTGCATAGGATAAAAAATATTACTATATAGGAAAGGTAATGATAATGGCAATAGAAGAAGTAAAAAATATTTTTGATTGTCAAAGTGGTAATACAGGCTTGACAGAACAATTCATATACAATAATTCTTTGGTTCAGGGTGAAGCATATCAAGTATTATCTAGTGCAACAATGGATAGTACAAGTATGGGAACACTATATATAGATAGTAATGATGTTAGTTTTACGACTTTTTCTGGGAAAATTGGAATTTTAATTGCAAGAAATGGAAAAGCAGGTCAAATGAAATTTTTGCCAAGAGGAAGATATGTAACAAATGATCATGCATACATACTAAGTGTTAAGAGGGGATTTAAGGAAAAATATAATATAAATGGTAAAGAAGAGGAATATTTCTTAAAATATTTTATTTTTAAATACCAACATGATATGTATCAGTTTGCTTCTAAAAATGATAATGCTACATGGAATAAAACTGCTTTTTTTAAGTATTTTAAAATTGAAATACCAAGTAAATCCGTCATGGAAAGAGTTGCAAAACAATATAATGACATAATAGACTACAGAAAATTACTTCAAAATAAAATCAATGAGTTAGATGCTTTATTAAATAAAACAGTAATAGTGGAAGAAAGTTAAGAAGGAAAATTTTAAAACAAAATCTTATCTGTATTCATATCGGCTTTCGAAAATTTTAAGAATTTACCAGAGACATTTTTAGTGGAAACACTGGAAAATGTCTCTGGTTTTTTCTATAATTAACATAATACATCGCGCAAATGCGACAAGATTTGAGGGATTTCTTATGAACAGAAAATTAAAATATATATTAGTAGTAGGCGTATTAAGTTTCATGTTTGGCGCATGCAGTAGTGCGGAGATAAATAGTGAAGAGGAGCCGGGGAGTATGCAGGTAATTAATCCAATTAAGCAGGTGACCGCAGAGGAATTAGAAGCAGAAATGCAGATTTCCTTGGTTGGAGTACCGGAAAATGCTTTGGATGTGGCATATACCACAATAGAAACCAGTGATGGAAAGGTTGCTCAGTTAAAATTCACTTTGGACGGAGCAAGTGTGTTTGTACGGAGTCAGAGAACAGATGCCACAGAGGTGCAGGATATTTCCGGTCTGTATTATGAGTGGGCGGGAACGATTGAGGCGCAAGTAGGGGATTGTAAAGCCACAGTTTTTATAAAAGAGAACGTAGGTTATATTGCGTGGACAAATTTAGAAACAGGGATTGTATATAATTTAGGGATGACAGATGGTGCGGATGCTGAGTTTTTGATAAAGCTGGCCAACGACTTGTTTAAGTGAAACTTTTTTATATAAACCCTGGTCTAATAAATAGAACTTGAAGAGAAGGTGACAGAATGGTATTTAGTAGTATAGAGTTTATATATTTTTTCCTTCCATTATTTTTATTGATATATTATATGCTTCCGGCTTCCCTAAAAAATGCAGGATTGTTTTTGGGGAGTATGGTTTTTTATGTAATCGGGTCAGTGAAAAGTCCGGAGTATGTTATACTTTTTGCATTTACATTAATAATGAATTATTGCTTTGGGCGATTGATAGAACGATATGAAACAAAAGTATGGTTTGTTTTC
>JAZLBY010000088.1:0-15418 GCA_045613965.1 Candidatus Scatovivens sp. | reverse complement strand
CATGCAAGTTTTGCAATATGAATAACTTCTTCTCTACTAATTGCCATTTGCTTCAACTCCCTTCACATAATGCTACAATTATATAATATTTTTAGAAAAATCGCAAGAAAAAATCGCCTAAAATGGCGATTTTCTAATATTTTATTTATCATTTTATAATGAATATAACACAAATAATAGTGCTGCAACAATTAACTGAACTAAAGAAAACTTTTTAATTGCTTTATTTTCTTCAGTAATTCCAAAAATTTCTTTCATACCAAAATATGCAATAATAGTATATATACCAAAAAACATTGTTGATAATGAATTTGTAAATATAGCTACCGCTGACACTCCATGAGTCACCATTCTTATTAATTCAAGTAAATCAAACATTACTAATGGAATTGTTGCTACAACCATTGTAGAAGCAATTGCTGTTAGTGTTTTTTTATTATTTTTATTCATAATATAAATTATTAAAGAGAATAGTATTATTGATACAAGTGGTTTTGTTGAATACCATATAATTTTATCAAGATGGAATAGAATTTGAGTAATTCCATAATCTCTGATAACTTCTATAATTTTATATGCACACATCACCACTATATGTAGCAATACAATTATAATTAGTTTTTTTAATATACCTTCTTCTCCAGATGACGCTCTTTTAACCGCTTCAATCGGATTTGAAAACATTTCTTTTACAAATCCTTTTGTTGCTTCAGCATCTTTTTTAAAATCAACGTTTTTAATTGTCTCTTTAACTTGATTAACTGTATCTTTTGTTTCATTTTTTAAATCTTCTGTATCAACTGAATTTTTTTCATTTTCTGCCATCTTTCTGTCCTCCTAAAAATATATAGTCAAAAAAAGCAGAGACCTCCCTTGGTTTCTGCTTCTTTAGTACTATTATCCTCTAATTGTATCATCACAGATACATTTGTTGTAACAATCTGAAAATTGTCCAAATGCGATAACTACGAAATCGTTTACTACGAATGCACCCATTGTAATAAAACACATTAATCCAAGTGGTAAACTAGCAGCTAAAGTAACTATTGAGCAGATTGTTCCATATAACATTAAAAATCCTGATCCTAATCTTCCAGCATATAGACGATGAATTCCAAAGAATCCTAAAAACCAGCATAACATTAATGTTGTAAATCTATTTTTTTTGCTTACTTTTACATCATTTTCACTCATTATAAATTTCTCCTTTTTTCTCATGTATATAACTCTATATCTTATTTTTATCCTAAATGGTAATGTTTGTCAATAAATTATCTTAATGTTACACAAATGAAAAAAAGGAAGCTTTTCAGCCTCCTTTTTGTATAAAAAATTAATTTAATGCGTTGATTAATCCACCTAAAGCTGATCCAGCTATGCTTCCAATTCCTGCACCGCCGCTTGATCCATTAGGAGCTGGTGATTGACCACTTCTTTGTGTCATTGCTTGATTTCCAACTGGAGCAAGTAAAACTTTTCCAGTTCCTCTATATACGTTTACTAAACCTTCACCTGTCATTCCTGATCCAAGTAAAGTTTTTGTTGATTTTTCAACTTTAAAATCTAATGTTCCTGACCATGCAACAGCAAAGTTTCCATCAACTCTTAAAACATCATTTTCAAGAGTAATTTCTACAAGCTCTTCTCTTGGAACATAGCATTCAAGTGCAGCTATACCTTGACCTGAAAGTTTTAAGTTAAACAAACCTTCTCCACCAAATACAGCTGATGATAAGTTTGCTCTTGAAACAACGCTTTGTTCAATTCTTGATTCACAAGCTAAGAACATTCCATCATCAAGAACCATTCCGCCTTCCCATTCAGAAACATCTTCTAATAATATGTATCTATATGTTGGTTCTAATGTTACGATACCTTTTCCTTTATATTTTGGTTTTACAGCTGCTTCTTTTGTAACAGCTCCTTTTACTGCTTTTTTAAGTAAATCTCCAGCACCTTTTACATCACTTGAAATTTCAACATTTCCAAGTGTCCATTGCATAGAACCAGCACTTAATGTGTATTCATCATCATTAAGTTCAATTAATACTTGTTTTTTTCTTACATTCATTTTACTAGCAAAGTATGCAGTAACCGCTCCTGTTGGTGATACACTAACATCATTAATGTATTCAAGAACTCTCATGTTCCCTTTTTTAGCAGTTGTTTTTACATTTTCATTATTAACTAAATTTTTAATTTTATACATATTCTCCTCCTATGTAATTACTCTCTGAAAATATTATATTTATAACAAATTTTTAAGTCAATTACTAAAATAAAAAATAGCCTTCTTTAACAGAAGGCTATTAAATATTTATTATTTAATTTCTTTTCCATAATATGCAGCTAATAAGATTTCTTTAATCTCTGATACTAATGGAACTCTTGGGTTAACACTTGTACATTGATCTTCAAATGCTCTATCTGCTAACATATCAACTTTAGCTAAGAATTCTGCTTCATCAATTCCACAATCTTTAAGTGATCTTTCTTCACCTAATTTTGCATTTAATTCTAATACTGCATTAACAAGTGAGTTTACACCTTCTTGTGGAGTTGCAGCTGGAAGTCCTAATCTTTTTGCTATTTCAGCATATCTTTGATCTGCTATAAAATGTTCATATTTAGGGAATGAAACCATTTTTGTTGGAGCTGTTCCGTTATATTTGATTACATATGGAAGTATAATAGCATTAGCTTTTCCATGTGGAATATGGAATTCTCCACCTAATTTATGAGCTATTGAATGGTTAACTCCTAAGAACGCATTTGTAAATGCCATACCAGCTATACAGCTTGCATTATGCATTTTTTCTCTTGCAAGTCTATTTGTTCCATCTTCATAAGCTTTTGGTAAATATTCAAATACAAGTTCAATAGCTTTTTCAGCTAAACCATCTGTATAATCAGATGCCATTACAGAAACATAAGCTTCTATAGCATGTGTTAATACGTCCATACCTGTATCTGCTGTTAATTTTTTAGGTAATGTCATTACTAAATCTGGATCTACGATTGCAACATCTGGTGTTAATTCATAATCAGCTAAAGGATATTTAATATTTTTCTCTTTATCTGAAATAACTGCAAATGATGTTACTTCTGAACCTGTTCCTGATGTAGTTGGTATAGAAACCATTTTACATTTTGTTCCAAGTTTAGGGAATTTATATGTTCTCTTTCTAATATCCATGAATTTTAATTTTAATCCTTCAACATCAGCATCTGGATGTTCATAGAATAACCACATACCTTTTGCAGCGTCCATTGCACTACCACCACCAAGAGCTATAATTACGTCTGGTTGGAACATAGTCATTGCAGCAACACCTTTTCTAATTGTTGTGAATGATGGATCTGGTTCTACTTCTGAGAATATTTCAGCATGAACATAAGCCATTCTCTTTCTTAAGTGATATAAGATTTTATCAACATATCCTAATTCAACCATTGATGGATCTGTTACGATAAATGCTTTTGAAATGTCAGGCATTTTTTCTAAATATGAAATAGAACCTGCTTCAAAGAATATTTTTTCTGGAACTTTAAACCATTGCATATTTACTCTCCTTTTAGCTACTCTTTTAATATTAATTAAGTTTACTGATGTTACGTTTGATGTTGTTGAGTTACCACCAAAAGTTCCACATCCTAATGTTAATGATGGAACGTTAGTATTATAAATATCACCAATTGCACCATGTGTTGATGGAGAATTAACAATGATTCTTCCTGTTTTTACTGTTTTAGAGAATTTTAAAACAGTTTCTTTATCTTCAGAATGAATAACAGCTGAGTGTCCCATTCCTCCAAATCTAATTAATCTATCAGCTAAATCAACTCCTTCATCTGATGATTTAACTACATAATATGCTAAAACTGGACTTAATTTTTCTTTAGAAAATGGATATTCTTCTCCAACTCCAGTTTCTTTAACAACTAATATTTTTGTTGTTTCTGGAACAGAAAATCCTGCCCAACTAGCAATTGTTGCTGGACTTTGTCCAACTACTGCACCGTTTAATTTATTTCCATGATCTTTATCGAACATTACTCCCATTAATTTTGCTTTTTCGTCTTCATTAACAAAATAACAATTTAATGCTTTCATTTCTTTTTCAAAATCTTTTGAAATTTCTTTGTCAACAACAGCAGCTTGTTCAGAAGCACAAATCATACCATTATCAAATGATTTTGAAAGTACTAAATCTGTAACTGCTCTTTTAATGTTAACTGTTTTATCAATATAGCAAGGTACATTTCCAGGTCCTACACCAAGAGCTGGTTTACCACTTGAATAAGCAGCTTTAACCATCCCTGAACCACCTGTAGCTAATATTAAATCAACTCCTGGATGATTCATTAATAAACTTGTAGCTAATACTGATGGTTGATCAATCCATAAGATACAATCTTCTGGAGCTCCTTCAGATACAGCTGCTCTTCTTAAAATATCAGCAGCTTCTCTACTACAATTTTGTGCAGAAGGGTGGAATCCAAAAATTATAACATTTCTTGTTTTTGCTGAAATTAATGATTTAAACATTACTGTTGATGTTGGATTAGTAACAGGTGTTACTCCTGCTATAACTCCTATAGGCTCTGCAATCAAAGAATATCCTTCTTCGTCATTTTTTGAAATAACTCCAACTGTTTGATCTTTTTTAATGCTGTGATATACATATTCTGTTGCAAACATGTTCTTTGTTATTTTATCTTCGTAGATACCTCTTCCTGTCTCTTCAACAGCCATCTTAGCTAATCTCATGTGTTCGTCAAGTCCTGCCATTGACATTTTTTTAACAATTCTGTCAACTTGTTCTTGATCTAATTTTTTGTACTCTTCTGATGCCTTTCTAGCTCTTTCAACTAAGCCATTAACCATTTGCTCAATTGCCAGTCTTTCTTCATCCGTTATATCTGCCATAACGTACCTCCTTATTTTATTTTCTTTTTTATCTATAATATTATATATATAATACTTTTTTTATTCAATAGATTTATATTAAATTTCTAAATAAAAAAACTCTTGACAAGTCATTTTTTTATCAACCTTATTATTCCCATTTTTTCGCTAAAAATGCATAAAAAAACAACTTGCTTTTAATAAGCAAGTTGTCATTTTTGTTTATTTTAATAAATATAATTTTGTGGATTTACTGGTGTTCCATTTACTCTAATTTCTAAGTGTAAGTGAGGTCCTGTTGAGTTACCTGTTGAACCAACGGCAGCTATTGTTGAACCTACAGCAACTGATTGACCAGTTGACACGTATAAAGCACTACAGTGTGCATAATATGATTGAACACCATTTCCATGGTCTATAATTACTAAATTTCCATATGAACCTTTATATCCAGAATATACTACTGTACCTGAAGTAATTGTTCTAATTCCTGTTCCTGATGAAGCAGCTACGTCAACACCTGTATGTACTGTTGATCTAGAGTATCCTCTTGAACCAAATCTTGAAGATACACTACCATTTACTGGTATTGATAAAGCCATTCCATTTAAGTTTCCTACTGGAGCAGATGTTGGAGCTGATGCTAAGCTTCTAGCTTTTGCTGCAGCTAATGCTTTTTTCTTTTCTTCAGCTTTCTTTTTAGCTTCTTCTGCTTTTTTAGCTTCATATTCATTTACTTTAGCAGTTTTAAATTCTGTTAATGTAGCTTTAGCTGCATCTTTTGATACTATATTGTTTTCTGTTGTATAAACTTCAACAACACCAAGCTTTAAATCTACACCTTTCTTTAATTCTGCATTTATTTCATTAATTATGTTTTCAGCTTCTTCTCTAGATTCTACTGCAACTTTTTGTTCACCATCAGATGTAACTGCATAAGTTCTATAAGTTGTAGTAGTCTTTTCTTTAACTGCATACATAACTTTACTTTCTTCTGTCTCTTTGTCCCTACTAATTAGCTTTAGTTCATACTCAGGCATTGCAGCAATTTCTCTAAATGCTACATTACCATCAGTATTATTTATATATTTTTCAATTTTTGCTTCTATTACATTTCTATTTGTGATGTAACCAATTGATTCACCTGATATTGTGACATCATATGCAGGTTTGTATTTTATACTTGCTACAGTTAATACCATAGCAGAACCGATTGTTACTACTTTAAGGGTTTTCACAGCTTCTTTTGTATAATATTTAACCCAATTTCTTAAAATAAAATTCACTCTCCTTTTAAGCTTTTAAAAATTCGCCACTAAACACTATTATACACCAATTTCAGACCCATTTCAAACACTTTTTTCTCTATTAACCTTTTTAAAACAGTTTTATCCAAAATTTTCCAAGCTCGCACCGTGCAAAAACAAAAATTCCTTTTATCACCTCTTTTTTTCTCTCTTTTTCTCCATTTTGCTGCCATGTTGATTTTCTTCTCTCTGAGACAAAGTGGTTTTTAAATCGATTTTTTTGATATTTTTTAATAACCTTTTCCCATTTTTTTATCAAATTTATACACTTTTTATGTAACTTTAAATCTTAAATGGAATAAATTTCACAAATAAATTCTTTTTTAAATATCTCATTTTATCTTCCCTTTTTACATTTTATGTATAAAAAAAGAATCTTACACTTAAAATGTAAAATTCTTCTTATTTATTATTGATTTCAAATTTTGAGATTAACGGCCTCCGCCGCCACCTCCGCCTCCGGCCGCCACCTCCGCCGCCAGAGAATCCACCACCAGCACCTGATCCTGATGAATAATTTGTTGCACTGTTCATAGCAGAATTCATTGAATGTACAAAATTAAAATTCGAATTACTATTACATGCTATATGCATATAAGCATATGAACTTGACAAACTATCCGGATCATTAAGCTCTGGATAAACTATTTTTAATTGTTTAATAACTTTTTCGGCAACACCAAATGTAGTTGCAAACACTAAATATTTTTCCCATAATATAAGTTCTGGTACTTCTCTATCTTTAATTAAAGAGAAATCCTCCATATATTTTTTTAGTCCGCTCCACATTTCTACTTCATCAACTGTTTTTTGTGTTACTCCAGTATATCTAGAATCTAATATTATTAAAACACAGAAATTAGCAATTACTATAAGAATAGCTAAAATAGATAAAACAATATTTGCTTCTATAGCTACAGCATATGCAATTAAGGCAAATGCTAAAATAAAATATCCTGCTATTGATAACCCTATTTGCTCTCTCATTTTTTGTTGTGTTTTATCGAATTTTCCTTTTTTAGCAGCAATATCTTTTACTACATCTGATAACATTTCAATCATTTTTGAAAATTCAGTATTATGTTTAATACAATATTTTTCAAATTCTTTCATAGTAAACACTTTTTCTGTTTTAGAATGTGCAACTTTAACTATCCAATCATATACTATTCTTTCATCTTGTGTTAAGTCTTCTTTTCCTGAATTAGTTACCCTTACTTGAATTGCTTCTTTTTTAACTCCTGGAATAACTTCAAATTCAATCCATCTTTTTAAAGCTAATTGCATAAATGTCGCAGATAATGAATTACCAAAATTACCATAAGTTCCATTTATAGTATAGAAATATTCAAAAGCTACTTCTAAAGGTGAAGCTTTCTCATCTGGAATATCTCTAAAATATTTAAATTTTTGTGTAGGAACAATTTTGGGTCTTTCAGATACTTTCTTTTTATTATTAATAAATTTATTTCCAAAACAAATTATACAAATAACTTCTATTAAACCACAAATATTTCTTAACCCCTTTTTAATTTTTAATTCTCTTTCTCTTCTTAAATTAGCTTCTTCTGCCCACGCTGTTTCTTCAGCAATTATAGCGTCTAATTTATTTTCACTATAAAAGTTCGTAGAATTTAAAAATAATTTTATTGGAGTCGCTATTCTAATTTCTAAAAATTCATAACTTGAAAGATATGGAAGTTCAAATTCAACTGTGCTTTCATCAACTTTATTTATAGAACCATCTAGTGGACCATGCGCCCAAACTCTTAAATCTTCTATATTTTCAACTGCAGCTGGCAATTTAATTGTTCCTTTTATATTATTAGAAGGAATCTCGAAATCATCTCCAATTAATTGCCAATATAATTCAGCTGTATCATTATAAATCTTTACGCAATTTTCAATTGTATACATTATTGAAAACTTTCTTGTTACTGAACCATATTCTTCATTTACACCCCATGCAATTTCAAACATACCATCTTCATTATTTAAAGCATGATAACAATCTTCTTCCACGTGATATTCATACATATCTTTTTTATTAAATGGTTTCATAGAACCATCACTAAATATCTCTTTTACTGAAACATCAGATATTAAATCATAATTATCATCATATGGAAATGTTTTGAATAATGTATTTGTCTCATAAATATATACATCCCATATTTCTTCTACAATCATGTTTCCACTATCTGTTAATTCAATATTAAACTCAAGATTATTTAATTCTTGTTCTCCAGCTAACGATACTTTAGGAATTATAAATGCTATACTTACAAACATTATAATTATCAAAAATATCTTTTGAATTTTTGTTATTTTCATAAATACCTCCTTTAATCATCTTTTGTTCTATCATTTATTCCTAAAGCTTTTTCTAAGCCATTTTCAAACACTTTAGTTCTATGGTAATAAGCATTCAATCGTTTATATTCATCTAACAATTCTTTTTTATACTTATCACTTAAAGGAGTTATTTTTCCGTGATTCATATTTATTAATCCAACCTCTTCTTTAGTTAGATCTCTATAGATGTCCGGCATTCCCAAAATTGAAAAATGCATAATATCAAAAGGATCAACTACATCTTTATCCGGATATATATCTTCCAAAGCTGGCATAAACAATCTAAATTGATATATATCTGGCATTTTTGTAAGTTCATCTTTAACTTGTTTCATTCTTTCAATTTTAATAACTTCTGGTCTTTTTAAATCTCTAGTCGCTTTACTAAAATATATGTCTCCATTATCTAAGTTTTGTTCAGTAGATAGAGATTCTTCTATACCATCGTCATTATATGTACTTATAGTAGCACACACAACTTCTTTTTCATTTTTTGCTTGTAATCGTAATCTTTTAAGCTTTCCACCATCTTGATTATCCATATAATACTTGCTTGTTACAGCTGTTCCATTTGGTCCTTCACCTTCAAGAATCATTATTGACATATCAGCTTCTACATAAATAATTTTATCTAAAACTTCATGTACAGCAATACCAAAATTTTTCTTTCCATATGCAGTAAGTTTATGTGCAAGCATAGTAAGAATAGAATCATATCTAGGGTGCTCTACAAGCTCCCCAGATACACCTCTTCCATACAAATATTCATCAACAGCTTCTTTCGCTCTTATCAAATCTACTTTTTTATCTTCTAGCATAAACTACCTCTTATTTTAACTTCATTGATAATAATTTACTAATACCTTTTTCTTCCATAGTAATACCATAAACTGTATCAGCAGCTTCCATAGTTCCTTTTCTATGTGTAATTACTAAAAATTGAGAATCTTTAGCAAATTTCTTTAAGTAATCAGCAAATCTATATACGTTAACATCATCAAGTGCAGCTTCAATTTCATCAAGCACACAGAAAGGTGCTGGATTCATTTTTAAAATAGCAAATAATAATGCAATCGCTGTAAATGCTTTTTCTCCACCTGATAAAAGCATCATGTTTTGAAGTTTTTTTCCTGGCGGTTGAACTGCAATATCAATTCCGCATTCTAAGATATTTTCTTCATCTGCAAGAATTAATTCTGCTTTACCTCCACCAAATAATTCAACAAACACTTCTCCAAAATTTTTATTAATAATTTTGAATTGTTCTTTAAATTGTTTTTGCATTGTTTCTGTCATTTCTTCAATGACTTTCTTTAGTTTATTACTTGAATCTTCTAAATCCAATCTTTGTTCGCACATAAAATCATAACGTTCTTTAATTTCTTTATATTCATTTATCGCATCAACATTAATTGAACCTAACTCTTTTATTTCTGTTCTTATACCATTTACTTGTTTTTGTACTTCTTGTGGGTTCTTTGCCATCTCAATACCATCTGTATTATTTGGTGTAAGTTCATATTCTTCCCACATCTTGTCAATAACTTGATTTAATTCAAGTTCTATTTTAGCTTTCTTTAAGTCAAGCTTAGAAATTTGATTTTTTATAGTTTCAATTTTCTCAGTTTGATCTTCTATATTCTTTTCAGCATTAATTAATTTTTCGTTTTTAGCTATTCTTTCTTCTTTTAATTTTTCTACTTTTTCTGTACTACCTAGTATCTCTTTTTCAAGCTCTACTATTTTATCTTTTATTTCTTCAATTCTAAATTCAAGATCAACATTATCTTTTTCGATTTTATTTCTTGCTTCTGTTTTTTGGTTGATATTCTCTTGATTTTTAGCAATATCTTGATTTATTCTTTGCATCATCTCATCTATTGACAAAGCACTTTCATCAAATGATGATACAGAGATTTTTAAATTTGTAATATCAAAATTCAAATCATCAATATATTTTTGATTATCTTTATTTAGTACTGTAAATTCTTCAATAATTGCATTTAATTTTTGATTTTCATCATCCATTTTTGCAAGTTTATCATTTAAACTTTCTTGTTTTTCAGAATTTTCAATCTTAGATTCTTTAATATTTTCAATATCATCTTTTATTTTAGCAAGTTTAGCTTCTAATTTTTGAATTTCTAAATCAAAGTTGTCAAGTTTTTGTTTTTCTGTTGCATATACAATCTCAAGTTCTTGCACTTTAGTTTGTTCTTTTTCAAATTTACCTAAAATATCAGATATCGAAGACTCATAATCTTCTTTTTCTTTTTCAACACTTGCTATCTTTTCTTTTATTGTCACAAGCTCAGATTCTAATGATTTTATTTCTTTTCCTCTACCCAAAATACTTACAGTTTTTTCTTGAACTGATCCACCACTAATTGCACCTGATGGATTAATTACATCGCCTTTTAATGTAACGATTTTAAATTTATATGAGTTTTGTTTAGCAAGTTTTACTGCAGCATCTATATCTTCAACAACAACTGTTTTTCCTAATAAATTTAATATTATTTCTTGATATTTTTTATCAGTTTTAACTAAATCAGATGCTATACCTACAACACCATCTACACCTTTTGAATTAACACCAATTAATTTTTGACCTTTAACAGATGAAAGTGGTAAAAATGATGCTCTACCTAATTTATTATCTCTTAAATAATTAACTAACTTTTTAGCCTCTTCTTCTGTATCTGTAACTATATTTTGAATTACATTACCAAGAGACATTTCAATTGCTGTTTCATATTCTTTATCAACTGAAATTAAATTTGCTAAAACTCCATGCATACCTTTAGCTAAAGAAGAATCTCTTTCTGTTGCTTCAATTAATAATTTTACACTTCTTGTATATCCTTCTTTTTCTTTTTCAGTTTCTTGTAAGAATTTTAATCTTGATTCTTTTATTCTAAATTCAGATTGATATGTATTAATCTTTGTTTCAAAATCTTTTAATTTACCAGAACTTTTTTCTTTCTCTTCTTTTATACTACATAACATTTGATTAATATCATTTCTTTCTTTTTCTATAGTATAAAATCCTTTTGCAAGTTCCTCTTTATTCATTCTTGTAGCATCTAATTCTGAAATAGTTTCTTGCATATCTTTTTTTAGTTCTTGTTCTCTTTTACTTAAATTGTCAAGATTTGCTTTTTCTGTATTTAACTCAGCTACTACTTCATATTTTTCATCTATATTCTTTTGAACGATTTGTTTTTTCTCTTCTATTTCTATTTCTTTATCAGATAAAGTTTTTGAATATTTTTCTAGTTCTTCCTCTTTTTCTTTTAATTCTGTTTCAAACTTTTCTCTATTATTTGAAAGATTATCTTTCTTTTCTTGTTTTTGAATTTTCTCTTCTTCTAACTCTTTATTTCTTAACTCAAATTCTTCGATTTCTTTTGCAAATCTTTCATAGTTTTCTTTATTATTTGAAATTCTCTCATTGCAAATACCAATTTCACTATTATATTGTTCTTTCTTTTGATTTCCTTCGAATCCTAAATTTTGAGTTTTCTCTATTTCTTCAATTAACTTATCTACTAGCTCTCTTAAAGTGTCTTTTTCTTCTTGTAAATTATTAAATATTTCATCTTCTTTAACTTTTTGTGTCTCTAAAGTATCAATATTTTCAGCTAAAGACTCCATTTGTTTTTTATAATTGTCAATATTATATAAGAACAAACCTACTTCTATATTTTTAAGTTCATCTCTTAAACTTAAAAACTTTTTAGCTTTCTCTGATTGAAGTTTTAGCGGTTCAATATTAGATTCAATCTCTGATATAATATCGTTTATTCTTAATAGATTTAATTTTGTTTGCTCTAATTTCTTTTCAGATTCTTCTTTTCTTGTTCTATACTTTACGATTCCAGCAGCTTCTTCAAAGATATGTCTTCTATCTTCTGATTTATTACTTAAAATTTCATCTATTTTTCCTTGACCAACAATAGAATAACCATCTTTACCAATACCAGTATCCATAAATAATTCTAAAACATCTTTTAATCTACAAGGTGTTTTATTAATAAAATATCCACTTTCACCAGTTCTATATATTCTTCTTGTTACTATTACTTCATTATATTCAATTGGAAGTTTTGAATCCGAATTATCTATGACAATAGAAGCCTCAGCATACCCTAAAGCTCTTCTATTTTGTGTTCCAGCAAAAATAATATCTTCGGATTTAGATCCTCTTAGAGATTTCATACTTTGTTCTCCAAGAACCCATCTAATACAATCAGATATATTACTTTTTCCCGAACCGTTCGGACCTATTACTGTTGTTATACCTGGAATAAAATCAAGTACAGTCTTATCTGCAAATGATTTAAACCCATACATTTCTAACCTTTTTAAATACATTTTTTCTTCCTCATTTTAAATTTATAAAATCACACTTATAATATTATAAATCGCATGATTTTTCAAGCTTTTCTTCATGTTTTTTACACTCTTTATTAAAAGATTTTTTTATTATTTTTCCTATATATCTTATGCATAATTTATTCATTATTTACGGCATTTTACTTGACCTCATTTTTATTTATATATACAATAATTATATACGCAATACTAATGAGGAGAAAAAATATGAAAACAGAAGTTTTTGATTTTTATAATAGTACTTCAATAAAGTCATACAACTTAGATGAAACTATACGTTATCAATTAAAAATGCTTGATGGTTTAGATGCATATACAAGACGTCACTGTGATAACGTTGCAAACATCACATGTAGACTTTGTGAGAAATTAAAATTATCAAAAGGATTCACAGTTTATTGTACAACTTGTGCATATCTTCACGATATAGGAAAATTATTTATTCCACCTTCAGTTCTTCAAAAACCTGGTAAATTAACAGAAGAAGAATATGAGGTTATGAAAACACATACATCAATTGGTTATAAAATATGCATGAACGACCTTAAACTTCGTCCATATGCTGCTGGTACTTTATACCATCACGAATCATTAGATGGTACAGGTTATCCTCATGGTGTAACTGCCGATAAAATTCCATATGAAGCACAAATAATAAGAGTAGCAGACGAATTTGAGGCAATTACAGCAAAACGTCAATATAAATCACACATTGGTGTAGTAGATGCTTTAAACATATTAATCGATCACGCTCGTCCTACTCCTCCAAAAGATTTAAAAGATGGCGTTAAAAGAATGAAAACTTGTGGCCTTGGAAAAATAGATAAAAAAATATTAAAAGCTTTATTTAAAGTTATTATAGATGATACAGAATACGAAATCGTAGCTAGAACTGATTATTTAGATTATTTAAAAAGCGAAATTAAAAGAATTCAAGATGCGCAACGTTATTATGATAAAATGCGTTCAGCTTTAACAGAATACAAACGTGAATATTATAAATTAGAAGTAAAATGCTATTTAAAAGTTCATGAAGATCCAGAAAAAATTCCACAAATGTTAGCTGAATTCGAAGAAACATATAAAGTTAGAAAAGCTCATATCGCAAGACTTTATGATGAAGTTAAACAAATAAAGAGATTAACTATATAAAACAAAAAAGAGATTCATTTTAAAAATGAATCTCTTTTAATTTATTTATTAATATTGTCTTCCCCAAACTACCATTTTTGTTGCTTTTTTTCCACAAATAGCACATGTATCTGCTAAGTGTTCTTGAGCAAATGGCATACATCTTGATGGTGCTCCTAAAATTTCTTTTACTTTATCTTCACAAGCTCTATCTTCACACCACATTGTTTTGATAAATCCTTGTTTTTCTTCCATTATTTTAATCATTTCTTCTAATGTATATGCAACTGATGTTTTTTCTTCTAATCTTTGTTTACAAGCATCATACATATCTTTTTGAATTTTTTCTAATGTTTCAGTAATTTTTTCATTTAATGATTCAAGAGCTACTACTTCTTTTTCACCATTATCTCTTCTTACAATAACAGCTTGACCGTTTTCTAAATCTTTTGGTCCTACTTCAACTCTAACTGGTACTCCTCTCATTTCCCAATCATTAAATTTATAACCTGTTGAACAGTTATCTCTATCATCAAGTTTTACTCTAAATTCTTTTTTCATTCCATCATAAAGTTCTGTTACTTTTTCTAAAACACCTTCTTTATGTTGTGCAATTGGTACAACAACAACTTGAACTGGAGCAACTTTTGGTGGTAATTTTAATCCTCTGTTATCTCCATGAGCCATAATAACTGCTCCAAGTAATCTTGTACTAATTCCCCAAGATGTTTGATAAGCGTATTCTTCTTTTCCTTCTCTATTTTGGAATTTTATTTCAAATGGTTTTGTAAAGTTTTGTCCAAAATAATGAGATGTTCCTGATTGAAGAGCTCTACCATCATGCATCATTGTTTCAACTGTATAAGTAGCATCAGCTCCAGCAAATTGTTCTTTTTTAGTTTTTTGTCCTTTAACAACTGGAATTGCTAATAAGTCTTCAATAACTTGTGCATATATATCAAGCATCATTAATGTTCTTTCTTCAGCTTCTTTTGCTGTTTCATGAACTGTATGACCTTCTTGCCATAAAAATTCTCTTGATCTTAAGAATGGTCTTGTTTCTTTTTCCCATCTTAAAACGTTACACCATTGATTTCCAAGTATTGGTAAATCTCTCCAAGATTTTACCCATTTAGCATACATTGTTGACATCATTGTTTCAGATGTTGGTCTAATGCAAAGTCTTTCTTCAAGTTCTTCGCCTCCACCCATAGTAACCCAAGCTACTTCTGGTGCAAACCCTTCAACGTGATCTTTTTCTTTTTCAAGCATACTTTCTGGAATTAATACTGGCATATAAAGATTAGTAACACCTACA
>JAZLBY010000087.1:0-10145 GCA_045613965.1 Candidatus Scatovivens sp. | reverse complement strand
TGGAGCAGGCAGCGGGAATCGAACCCGCGCTGTCAGGTCGGAAGCATGACATTCTACCACTAAATTATGCCTGCATATTTACTATTTAATTATAACATTCTTGCGTATTTTTAGCAACAAAAAAAGCCATCATACTAGATCATTTTCTAATACAATGACTAATTCTTCTGGAGCAGGTAGCGGGAATCGAACCCGCATAGCCAGCTTGGAAGGCTGGAATTCTACCATTGAACTACACCTGCATGTAGCTTGTCAGAGTTTTATTGGAGCAGGTAGCGGGAATCGAACCCGCATAGCCAGCTTGGAAGGCTGGAATTCTACCATTGAACTACACCTGCATTGTCCCCTGACAAGTATAAATTATAATGTATTTGAATTACTTTGTCAATACTTTTTTAAAACTTTTTACTGTTTTTTTATAAGAAAAAAATTTAAACAAAAAAAGATATTAGATTAAACTAATATCTTTTCTTTTACAGAATTATTCTTCTGTTGTTTTTTTAGCTTCTTCTTCAGCTGCTTTAGCTTCTTCAACTACTTTGTTAGCTTCAACTGCTTCTGCTACTGATTCTTCTGTAACAACTTCTTCAGCTACAGATTCACCTGGAACGATTTCTTCTTTAACAACGATTTCTCTGTCTTCGATTCTTGCTCCAACTTTTTCTTTAGTTTTAGCAGCTTTACCAACTCTGTCTCTTAAGTAGTATAATTTAGCTCTTCTAGCTTTACCTACTCTTACTAATTCAACTTTTTCTACCATTGGTGAGTGAACTAAGAATGTTTTTTCAACACCTACACCGTAAGAGATTCTTCTTACTGTAAATGTAGCATTAACCCCTCCACCTTGTTTTTTTATAATAATTCCTTCGAATACTTGGATTCTTTCTTTATTTCCTTCTTTAATTCTTACGTGAACTCTTACTGTATTACCAATTCTTAATTCTGGTATTTTATTTTTTAATTGTTCATGTTCGATAGATTTTAAAATATCCATTTTTTCTCCTCCTTCTTTCATAATGGATAGGCCTTATTTGCCTTAATTTTTATTTTTTAACTCTTTAATATATTCTTTTTCTTCATCAGTTAAGTTTGTTTTTTCTAAAAGATCTGGTCTTTTTTCATAAGTTACTCGAATAGCTTCTTTTCTTCTCCATTTATTAATATTTTCATGGTGCCCAGACTGTAATACTTCTGGAACTCTAATTCCTTCAAATACTTCTGGTCTTGTATATTGTGGATACTCTAAAAGTCCTTCTTTTGAAAAACTTTCTTCTGATGTTGATTCTTTATCAATAACTCCATCAACATAACGAGCCACACTATCAATTAATACCATAGCAGGTAATTCACCACCAGTTAAAACATAATCGCCAATTGAAATTTCTTCATCAACAATTTTATCTATAACTCTTTGATCAATACCTTCATAGTGACCACATAATAATATTAAATGTTCTTCTTTTGCTAAACTTTCAACTTTGCTTTGGCAAAGCACATTACCTTGCGGCGTTAAATAGATAACTTTTGATTTTTCTGTCTTAACTGCATTATAAGCATCATATACTACATCTGGTTTCATTAACATTCCTGCTCCTCCACCATAAACAGTATCATCTACTTTTTTATGCTTATCTTTAGAAAAATCTCTTATTTTTATTAAATTAATTTCTAACAAATTTTTTTGAGCTGCTCTTCCAATTACACTTTGTTTAACTGGCTCAAACATCTCAGGAAAAAGAGTTAATACATCAAATTTCATATTTAAAGCCCTTCTATTAGATTTACTATTATTTTGCCTGATTCTAAATCAATTTGCTTAATAACTTCATCTATACCAGGTAAAAGTTTTTGTTTTCCAAGTTCATCTTTTACAACATAAACATCATTACTTCCTGTTGAAAATATATCATCAACTTTACCAAGTAGTGTGCCATCTTCAGTATAAACATCAAGTCCTAATAAATCTGCTATGTAATATACTCCTTCTGGAAGCTCACCAAATATTTCTCTATCTACAACGATATATGAATTTCTGATTTTTTCTGCTTCTTCAACAGTATCTATACCTTTAAATTTTAATATTACTTGATTTTTGCTATACCCTACTTTTTCAATACTATATTCTTTTAAGTTTCCTTTTTGTTTTAGAAAAACATTTGGAATTCTTTCAAATTTAGTATTGTCATCTGTAAAAGAATTAACTTTTACTTCACCTTTTAAACCTTTAACATTTACGATTTGACCTAATTCTAAATATTTATTCATATTTTACACCTAGTCTAGGAATTCAACGTTAACTTTTTTGTGTTCTTTAACAGCAATTGCTTTCATTATTGATCTGATAGCTTTAGCCATTTTACCTTGTTTTCCTATAACTTTGCCCATATCATTTTTAGCAACCTTCACTTCATAACAAATAGATTTTGCTTCTACTTTTTCGTTAATAGATACTTCATCTTGATTATCTACTAAATTTTTAATTACTACTTCAAGTATATCTTTCATAATATGCTACCTCTTTTCGTATGATTATTTAGCTGCTTTTTCAATTAAAGCTTTAACTGTATCTGTTGGTTTAGCACCATTTTTAATCCATTTTTCTACTTTTTCGTTATCTAAAACGATTGTAGCTGGATTTGTCATAGGATCATATGTTCCTATTTGTTCTACTATTTTACCATCTCTTGGAGATCTTGAATCAGCTACTACTACATGATAGAAAGGAGCTTTTTTCTTTCCAACTCTTTGTAATCTTATTTTTACCATAATATTTTCACCCCCTGAAAATTTTTAAAATTTATATTAAACTTAAAAAAGTTAATAACTAATTAAAATTTGAAAAATCTTTTAAATCATCCATATTTAGATTTTTCATCATCTTTCTCATCATACCTTTATTTGATGTCATTTCTTTCATCATTTTTTGTGTTAATTCAAAAGATTTCATAAATTTGTTTATTTGTTCTACTGTTGTTCCACTACCTTTTGCAATTCTTAATCTTCTTTGTCCATTTAATATTTTTGGATTTTGTCTTTCTTGTTTTGTCATTGAACAAATTATAGCTTCAACTCTAACAAATTCTTTTTCATCAATGTCTATATCTTTTAATTTATTTGCACCTGGAAGCAATTTTAAAATAGAAGAAAATGAACCCATTTTTTTCATATTTCTAAGTTGTGCTAAGTAATCATCTAAATCAAAGCTTTGTTTCTTTAACTTTTTCTCTAATTTAGCAGCTTCTTCCATATCAAATGTTTCTTCTGCTTTTTCTATAATTGAAAGTACATCACCCATTCCTAAAATTCTTGATGCCATTCTTTCTGGATGGAATACTTCAATATCACTTAGCTTTTCACCAGTTGCAGCAAACTTAATTGGTCTTCCTGTAATCTTTTTAACAGATAACGCTGCACCACCTCTTGTATCACCATCTAATTTTGTAAGAACGATTCCATCAATTCCTAATTCTTTATTAAATGTATCGGCGATATTTACAGCATCTTGACCAGTCATTGAGTCTACAACTAAAAGAATTTCATGTGGTTTTACACCAACTTTTAAATCTTTTAATTCTTGCATTAACGCTTCATCTATTTGAAGACGTCCTGCAGTATCTATAATAACAACATCATTTAATTTTGACATTGCTACTGACATAGCTTGTTTTGCAATTAGATTAACATTCTTTTCTGTTTCATTTGCATAAACAGGAATATCTAATTGTTTTCCAACCACTTGTAATTGTTTAATAGCTGCTGGTCTATAAACGTCACATGCTACTAATAGTGGTTTCTTTCCTTGTTTTCTAATTATATTTGCAAGTTTTCCAGCTGTTGTTGTTTTACCAGAACCTTGAAGACCTACAAGCATAATTACTGTTGGAGGGTTTGGTGTGAAATTAATTTTTGATTCTTCACCACCAAGTAAGCTAACAAGTTCATCTTTAACGATTTTAACAACTTGTTGACCAGGTGTTAATGATTTTAAAACATCTTGACCAAGAGCTTTTTCTTCAATTACTTTAATAAACTCTTTTACAATTCTATAGTTAACATCAGCTTCTAAAAGCGCAAGTTTAACTTCTCTTAAAACTTCTTTAAGATCGTCTTCTGTTATTCTTGCTTTTCCTTTAAGCTTTCTAGTTATTTCTTGTAGTCTAGATGATAAACCATCAAACGCCATTATAGCCTCCCTATCTCAGTATATTAAATCTATACTATCTTATTTAATTTTTCTTTAATACTTTTAAACAATGTAATCGCAGCTTTTTCTTGAATTTTTGATTCTGCTTTTTCAATAACTTCAATTATATCTTCGATTATTTCTTCTTGCTTAATCCCTTTTTTCATGAAGCCTAATTTTTCTTCATATTCTAAAAGATTATTTTCACCTTTTTTTAAATTATCTCTAACAGCTTGTCTTGTTATTCCTTCATTTTCTGCAATCTCTGATAAAGATAAATCATTATTATAGTAGTCGTCTAGAAGTTGATATTGTTTATCAGTCAATAATCTTCCATAAGTATCTAAAAGCATACCTATCTTAATATTTTTCTCCATTTGACCACCTCTTAATTTGTAATGCTAATATACTTTACACCTTTTTAGACCGTTTGTCAATACTTTTCGTCAAAAAAAGTTTATTTTTAGGCAAAAAATAGGCTCAATCTATAAAAAATTGTACCTACTTTTTAATATTATTATTTTTTTATTAATCTTAATCTAAATCTACCTTCATCTTCATCACTATTTTGAGTTATTTCTGTCTCTGAAGTTCTTAGATCAAATACCCCAAAAATATTATTTGTTGAAGAATATTTAGTATTATTAATTATCTCTTTTTCATTTGGTGAACCACCAGCATAATGAACTAAATCATTTGCAATTTCTATTCCATAAGCTTTAGCTATTATACTTGCTGCTTCTAATTCTTGATTAATACAAAGATCAGCAAATCCTGCTAACGAACTATCTATTAATTTATTTGATATTTCTTTTGCTCTTGTTTTATTTACAATAGTTAAAGTTTTTCCCGGTTTGAACGATAATTTATTTTTATTTACATTACCTTGATATTTTGCAATCCAAAATCCTTTTGTATCTATATCAAAGGCCTCATATAATTTATATGTATTTGTTGCAACATTTCTTGTTGATATCATTGTATTATCTTTAACAAAGTCAACATTTATATTCTTTGCTGTTTCCTCATATATAAATCTTGGTATCCAAACCCAATAATTTCCATTAGCATCTTTAGCATTAGCCATTTTAAAATTATCTTTAGAATAATTATACCAATTACTATCATATGTATTAGCTATTGAATATTCTGTACCAGCATCATCCCAATATACTCCAATAAATCCAGGTAACATTTCTGGTGAATTACATAGAGTTATATCAAAATCAATTTTGGGATATTCTGTTGAATTTGAATCTTCAACTATAAAAGAATATTTTGCAGTTTTATCAATTGTAAATGTTGCGTATTTTTCTTTACTATTATAAACATAATCAATTAGATCAGTACATTTTTTTCTAATCTCTTCTTGTGTTCCAACTTTATAATAATAAATTTCTTTAATATTAGGTTTTAATATATTTTCTTGTGTAGATTTTAAAGCTACTTTTATTTTTTGACTAAGGCCATAATTTTCTAAAATAGAAACTTCTACTTCTGTTTCTTCATTGATTATTGGTACAACATCTAATTTATTACCAATTACAGCATCATATTGTCTATATACCATTTTTCCTGTATTAACATCTTTAACAGGATTTTTAGCAATTATATTTCCTGTATAGAAATTAATAATTATATGATTTTCAAAATTTTCTAAACCAAATTTATCTTTTAAATCTTTGGGTTCAAAATAATAATAGTTTGTTAATATATGATCTGTATCTTTATCCCAATATTCTAATTCTTCAATTGTTAAATTTTCTATTACTTTGTTAAATTCATCTACATATATATTTTTTGATGTATTTGCATTTGTAAATCCTAGTGACTCTAAATACGAATGATAATTTCCAACTTCATTTGGATCATATCCATCCCATATTTTATATTCACGTCTTATTAAATTTACTTTTTCTTGTAACAATTCCATTTGTACTACAAATTTTTGAATTTCTGTTGCTGCAAAAGAACTTTTTAAAGCAGAAAATATCATCACGAATAAAATAGCTACTATAACTATTAGAAAACATAATTTAATTAATGTAATCCCTTTTTCTTCTCTCATTTTCTACCTCTCAATTTAATAAATGAGACAAAATATAATTTTGCCTCATTTAATTATTTACTATACTATATATTAGTTTTCTCCATATTGTGAGTTAATTAAATCATACATATATGATTCATAATCAAATGCTTCTTGATATACTGGCATTCCAAATTCTACTCCAAAAGTATCAACTGTTGCTGATTTTATAATTGGTGCAGATTTGAACTTTTCAATTGGTGATTCTTGTACTGTTCCATCTTCATTTTTCTCTGGCTCAGCAATTTCGTTTTGTTCATAAATTTTTTCTAAAATATCTAAACCTTCTATTACTCTACCAAATGCAGCATATACACCATTTAAATTACTGCTATTTTCACCCATCATAATACCTATTTGTGAATTTCCTGAATTATAACTTTCTTGATATAATCCAGTTACTGATTGAGTATAATCATTTCTTATTAAAGAAAGTACACCTTTTTCATGTCTTAAAGTATTATCTTTATATCCATTAGCATGAAATTCTCCTGGAATTGTATATTCAAAGTTTTCATCACTATCTTCTGCTACATTTTGATTAATTAAACTTACTGTTGGATTAACAACATTTCCATCTTTGTCTCTACCTAAATATAAACAAATTGGATCTTTTCCATATATAATTTTATTCTCATAATATCCACTTTTTACAAGTGCAATTATATTTGTAACTGTAGTAGGTGCATATTCTGGGTATAATTCTGCTTTTATTTTTCCATAATTCTCTATATCAAAAGTAACTACTGGATGCACAGTATCAACTGTTTTTGATTTTATAAATCCTGTTCCAAAAATTCCTATTGCTATAACAGTAACCACTGCAACAACAATCCATAGTATAAACTTTAATTTTTTACTCATGTTTTCCTCCCAAATCTTATGTATTATTTTAGCCCTAGATACTTCATTGCATCGACTATATTTTTCACACCTATTATATCTAATTTGAAATTTTCTTTCAATAGTTTTTTATTACTTTCAGGTATAATACAAGTCTTATATCCTAGCTTTTCTGCTTCTTTTATACGTTTTTCAATCATATTAACACTTCTAACTTCACCAGTAAGTCCAACCTCACCAATTACTACTACATCTTCTTTAATACTAACATTTTTAAAACTTGAAGCTGCTGATAAAACTATACCTAAATCTAATGCTGGTTCATTTACTTTTATTCCTCCTACAAGATTTATATAAACATCTTGTGATGAGAAATTCATTCCAGCTCTTTTTTCTAGTACAGCCATTAATAATGTTAATCTATTATAATCTATTCCATTAGCATTTCTTCTTGGCATACCAAATACAGTTTGTGTTGATAGAGCTTGCATTTCTAATATAAGAGCTCTTGTTCCTTCTAAACTTACAACTATTACAGATCCAGCTGGATTTCCATCTCTTTCAGAAATCAGCAATTCTGAAGGATTTTTTATTTCTACTAATCCTTCACTTTGCATTTCAAACATTCCTATTTCATTTGTAGAACCAAATCTGTTTTTTACTCCACGAAGAATTCTATATGAAAAATATCTTTCTCCTTCTAGATATAAAACTGTATCTACCATATGTTCTAATACTCTTGGACCAGCTATGTTACCATCTTTAGTAACATGTCCAATAATAATAGTTGTAATACCAGTTTGTTTACACATCTTCATTATTTTAGCTGTAATTTCTCTTACTTGACTTACACTTCCTGGTGCTGATGTAATTTCATCTGAATACATTGTTTGTACTGAATCTATTATTACAAATTTAGCGCCAGTTTTTTCAATTGCTAAATCAACACTATCAATATCTGTTTCTGCTAAAAATAATAAATTATCATTTTTAATGCCTAATCTATCTGCTCTTATTTTAATTTGTTCGGCAGACTCTTCTCCAGATACATATAATATCTTTCCATCAACTTTAACATTATCACAAATTTGAAGAATTAATGTTGATTTTCCAATTCCCGGTTCACCACCTAGTAATGTAAGTGAACCTTGAACAAAACCTCCTCCTAGAACTCTATCTAATTCTTCAACACCTGTTTTTAATCTGTATGTTGTTTTCTTTTCAACATCATTTAATTTTACAACTTCTGATTTTACTTTTGCTTTATCTTTTGATGAAGATCCAGAAGAACTCGCAACTTTCTCTTCAAAAAAAGAATTCCATTCTCCACAAGCTGGACATTTACCAAGCCATTTTGGTGATTCATATCCACACTCATTACATACAAAAACTGTTGTATTTTTCTTTGCCATAAACATCCTCTTTCTTAATCTTTAAATTAAACCTTTTTGAATTAGTTTATTTAAAGTAATTAAAAACATTGCATGACTCCATGTTAATCCAATAACCCATACCGGTTTCATTGTTTCATTATCAACTTGCTCTCCTAGATATCCTAGTTCTGAACATGAATTAACAACAAAGTTAAAGCACTCTAAAGCTTTATCATTCTCTCCTGCTTCTAAATAATACCACGCCATCCATAATGTTGCAATAGGCCAAGGATATTTGCCATTCATATAATGATCGCCTTCATATCTTAAATATCCTCCAGTATATGTTCTTAATGTCATATTAATTCTTTCAATAGTATTTTTTACTCTTTCATCATCTAATTTTAACATTTTACATGGAATTATTGCTCCAAGCATACTTGAATCCATTTTACCATCTTCAAGATTTCTTACATATGATTTCTTTGATTCATCATAAAATGCTTTTTCTGAATATTCACGTACAATTGTTGAATACTTTTCAAGCATTTTTAATTGCTTATTAGTATAATCTATTGTTCCTTTATTATTTAACATCATTTGTTGAAGTGCAGTATAAATTCTATGCATTGCAGAAAATGCAGCATAAACACTAGCCATTGAATATAATGCAACTCCTTCATTTTCTTCCCAAAGATTATAACTTTTTGGCATTTTTTGTTCTTCTGCCATTAAATCATCAACATATTTTTGTAAAAATGATATAGCACTTTCGAACATTTTTAAATTATCTTTTAAAAATTTCTTATCTTTAGTTGTTTTATAATGAGCGTACGCTCCAAAAACAACACTTGCTGTCTCATCAATTTGATATCCCCATGATGGAGCAAGTCTACCGTCTGTATAAAAACGTTGTTCCCACATACCATTTTTATTTTGTGTCATTTTACAAAATACTGAATAAAATTTTTCAGTTTGTTCTTCCATTCCAACTATATCTAATGCTTCTGTAATAAAAGCTGCATCTCTTGGCCAACAGAATGAATATCTTCCACATTTTGATTTAAATTCATCAACCTCAAATCCTGCTGATATTCCTCCAGTTTCACTATTAGATAATAATGGAAATAAAAGAATACTTCTATTATAAATCTTTTTAATTTTATAACTTAATTCTGATTTATTTATTTTTAATTTATCATGTTCTTTAATAAATTTTTGCCAATATTTAATAGTATCTTCTTCAACTTTTTGAAGTTCTAATTTTTTAATTCTATCTATTTCTTGATCTAATTCTCTTATTAAAGCTTTATTACTATTATCATTAACCATTACATACAATACAAATTTTACTTCTTCACCCGGTTTTATTACACCAAGTTCATAAGATATTGCTGAATCAGGTGACATTCCTACATAGTCTTTTCCCCATACTTTTCCTGTTGGGAATGATTCTAATGAACCATTAATTTGTGCTGATAATATCTTATTTTTTGAAAATGTACATATTGTATAATCATGATTATATTGTAGTAATGCATCATTTTTTATATAACCACATGTATCATTATTTAAATTAGAATATGCTTTAGAATATGCAAGCATATTAATATTTAAATCTATATTATTTTCATTTATTAAAGTATATTCTTTTATT
>JAZLBY010000086.1:0-15024 GCA_045613965.1 Candidatus Scatovivens sp. | reverse complement strand
CTTAAATTTAACACTCATACATCTTGATTTAATAGTATTTAATATTAAATTATCATTTGAAGATATCATAATAATTACTACAAATTCTGGTGGCTCTTCTAATGTTTTTAACAAACAGTTTTGAGCCTCATCAGTCATTTTGTCACAATCATTTATGATATAAACTTTCTTGTTCGAAACAATTGGTTTTTCATATACTTTTTCAGTTATACTTCTTATAACTTCAATCTTTATTGTTTCGCCTTCTTCATTAATAACATAAAAATCTGGATGATTTTTTCCATTAAAACATGTACATGATTTACATGTACATGAATCAATTTCTTTTTCATTTAAACAAAGAATTGCTTTTGCAAATTCTTTTGCAATCAAAAGCTTACCTATCCCTGATGTTCCCAAGAATAGATAGCTATGTAAAATATTATTTTGTTTTATACTTTTATTTAAATATTCTTTAACTTCTGTATTACCAATAATATTTTTAAATTCCAAATTTTCACTCCTAATCTATTTTTCCAAAAACAGTAAATGGCCAAAATCTAAAACATACAATTCCTTCTAATTTCTCTAAAGGTATACATCCTACTTCTCTACAATCTATACTTTTTGTTCTATTATCTCCCATTGCAAAGAAATGTCCTTCTGGAACTATAAAGTCATTAAATACATCAGATTTTGTTACAACATCATCTGATAAATATTCTTCTTCTAGCTCTTTACCATTTAAATATACTTTTCCATTTTCAATTTTAATATGATCTCCAGCAACACCTATTACTCTTTTTATATAACTTGTTTTTGTTATTTCTAAATTATAATAAAGAAATTTTTCTAAAATATTCATATTTTTTTCATCGTACACTGCTACAGGATTTGTTTGATCAACATCAATTTCTGTAAATTTTTTATTTGGAGCTTCAAAAGTAATTATATCTCCTCTTTCTACTCCTGCTTTTGTTATTCTAAAAGTTCTATTTAATATTAATCTTTGATCTTCTCTTAATGTTGGAAACATTGATCTTTGTTGAACTATAGTTGGTGTTCCAACAAAATATCTAAATAATAATGCTAATACTAAAGCAATTATTATGCAATATCCCCATTCTAAAATTTCTTTTACATTTTCGTTCATTTATATTCATTCCTCTAGTAAAATTTCTTTTGAATTATATATCACTTAAATCATTTTTTCAAGAACATATACTTTTCATTTTTGTTAAATTATTTTTTCTTTGATGGTCTACCTCTTTTAACTTTTTCAGTAGCTTTTTTTGGTGGTCTACCTCTCTTTGGTTTATCTTTCTTTGGTGGTCTACCCCTTCTAGGTTTTTGAACATTAAGAGCAGCAAGTCTTGCTTTTTCTTCAGCTTCTGCTTTTGTTGGTCTACCTCTTCTTGGTTTCTTTACTTCTTCAACCACTTCTTCCACTATTTGTTTTACTTTTTTTCTAGTAAATCTTTTTACATTTTCATCTTTTTTATTTTCTTTAGATTTTTTACTTTCTTTTTTGGCTGGTTTCTTTCTAGTATATTTTTTAATATTTGCAGCTTTTATTGTTCCTTCAAGCTCTGATAAATCCAAATCATCTTCTTGATCATAATCAACTGTACGATTTAATTTTTCTTCTATTTTTCTTAATTTATCAGTTTCAAATACCATTGTAGAATTTGAAGCACCTCTTCCACCAATGTACATTCCTCTTGGTTTCTCATCATCAATAATAACATCTGTTGGATTATAAGTAATTACTTCATCTTCATCTTCATCATCATCGTCTTCGTACTCTTCTTCATCGTCGTCTTCTTCAATTTCATCTTCTTCATAATCTTCTTTTACTTCAAGATCATTTTCTAAATTATATTTAGCTTCTTTTATAGCTTCTTCAATAGCCATTTTTTCTAATTCTTCAGCTATAGCTACTTCTGATAAAAGACTTTCTTCATCTTCAAAAATCTCATTATCATCAATAATATCTAAATCTTCTTCACTAATTTCTATTTTATCAAGTTCACGAGAGATATCTGTTTTAGAAGTATATACAGAATCATATACATCTTCTAAATCTCTTTCTTTTTTATTAAATTTTTCTTTTCTTTCTTCTGAAGCTTCATTTTTATCTAGTTTATATCCTAAAAATAAAACTAATGATACCAATCCAACTCCAACTAATAAAAGAATAACTTTATTTACACTTGTACTTTCTTTCGCAACATACGAACCTGTTGTTGTTGCATAAATATTATTAGCGTAAATTGAAAATAACATTGCAGTCATTAATACTTTTTTAATTATTTTCATAATATCTCCCCTTCTATTTTTATTCCTCTGTATTTTGCTCTTTGTTATTTTTACCTTGTTTTGTAGGTACTCTAATAACAACTTCTGTTCCTTTTCCTAGTTCACTTTTTATATCAATCATACTATCGTTTTGATCTAATATTTCTTTTGCAATTGAAAGACCAAGACCTGTTCCACCCATCTCTCTTGTACGAGCTTTATCAACTCTATAAAATCTTTCATAAATTTTATCTAAATCTTCTTTTGGTATTCCGATTCCATCGTCTATAATTTTTATATATGCATCATTATAAATAAAACCAACATAAACTTTTATATTACCATTTTCAGGTGTGTATTTAATTGCATTTGTAAGTATATTAAGTACAACCCTTTGTATTCCATCTCTATCTGCATATACTAAAGGTACATTTGAAGTAACAAAACATTCAGCTGTATGGTTTTTCTTTTTCATTTCAATATCTAAACCTTCAAATGTATATTTAACCAACTCACCTAAATCAAATTCAGTTTTATTTATCTTAACTTTAGAAGTATCATATCTTGAAAGAGTTAATAAATCAGTTACAAGCACAGACATTCTTTCTGCTTCTTTCGATATTCTATCTAAAAATTTATGATTTATTTCTTCATCTACTTCAGTAGATAGTAAAGTATCTGCATATCCCATAATCGATGTAATTGGAGTTTTTAATTCATGTGATACATCAGCAACAAATCTTTTTCTCATTGAATCTAGTCTTTCGTGTTCTGTTATATCTTGAATAACAACTATTACTCCACCAGGTCTATCATTCTCATTTTTAAATGGAGCAAAGAATAAATTAATTGTTCTATCGCCCACATTTAATTTTCTTTCTGATGAAGTCCAATTCTCTAAATAAATAATCTTTTCAAGATTTATATCCACATTAAATTCATCAAAAATTTCTTCAAATGTTAGTTCTTCTTTTTTTAAATCTAAAAATGTTTTTGCAGCTGGATTAATATGGATAATTTTTCCATCTATATCAAATGCTATAATTCCATCTGTCATATGAAGCATAATTGTTTCCATTTGTTTTGATTGTCTTGTTGCTTCATTTAAGTTTTCCAACAATTCATTATTCATAGATTCAAACGCATTAACTAAATCATTAATATCTACTTTTTTCTTTGTTCCATCACCTAAATATTTAATTCTATCTTTTTTAGTTGCTTGTTCAGCAGATTTTACTAAATTAGATACAGGTGAAATAATAATTTTAGCCAAAACAGAACCAACCACTATCATAACAACTATAAAAGTTCCTATAATTGCAGTTGTAATCACCTTCATATTTTCTATGTAATTATTCATTATTTCAACTACATTATTTGAATTATGAATAATTTCATTATTTAAATTTTCTATTTCTACAAAATTAGTTATACCTAACGCTAAAACTCCTAGCATCCCTAAGGTTAAAAACGCGATAACTATTTTAAAACGTATGCTCTTTAACATCCTTTTCTCCCATACTGTCACTATTTTAAATATTATATACTTAAGTATAAATTTATTCAATATTTTTGAAAGAAAAAAATCACAAAAATATATCGGCAAATCCTTTATTCCGCTAATAAAGAGCAACAAAAAAAGCATATGATTTTCATATGCCTTTTTGACTATTAGTTTTTATCTGTTACATAGTATCCAACGCCTCTTTTTGTAATAAGGATTTTTGGATTTGCTTTATCTTTTTCAATTTTATCTCTTATTCTGTTCATTGTAACATCTATTGTTCTAATTGCTCCTACGTATTCTTCGTATTCCCATACTTCACGTAGTAACATTTCTCTTGTTACAACTTGTCCTGGTTGACTTGCAAGATATTTTAAAACATCGAATTCTTTTTTAGTTAAGTTGATTACTTCACCTTTAACTTTAGCTTCAATTTTCTTTAAATCTAAACTTAAATCACCAACTTTAATGATGTCATCTTTATCTTCATTTTTTTGTGAACCCATAATATCTTTGTCAGCAATTAACTCTGCTTTTCTTAAATTTGCTTTTATTCTTGCCATTACTTCTCTGATTTGGAAAGGTTTTGTAATGTAATCGTCAGCTCCCATTTCTAATCCAACTATTTTATCAGATTCTGTATCTTTGGCAGATATCATTAGTATTGGAATATTTGATATATTTAACGCATATCTTATTTTTTTACACACAGATATTCCATCAAGTTTTGGAATCATAACATCTAATAATATTAGATCTGGTTTTTCGTTAATAGCCATTTCAACAGCAGTTACACCATCATATGCTTCTAATGTATTATACCCTTCCTTTTGTAAATTAAATACTAATAATTCCATTATACTTTTTTCATCATCTACTACAAGTATAGTTTTCTTCTCTTTTTCAACTAATTCTTCCACAAGATTACCGCCTTTCTAAAAGAAATTATTATAAGTTCTTATCAATTCTATTCCTTTATATCATATTTAACAATTTTGCACAAGTTTTTTTTCAAATTTATTACAGAAAAATTTCAATTAAATTTATTTTAAAATTATCTTCTAACAAAATACGATTTTCTAGCGCTTTTTCTCCGTTAAAAAACATTTTTTCAACTTCTCGATTTTTATTATTTTTATTAAAAACTTTTATTTTATACATACTACTTTTATATTTATATGCAATTTCATATTCTTTCCATTCTTTTGGAATACAAGGTTCTAATTTTATATACCCATTTTCTATTTTAAAACCTAAAATATTTTCTAAAACAACTCTATAATACCATCCACTTGATCCAGTATACCAATTCCATCCTCCTTGCCCAAGCATATCTTTGTTAGCATATAAATCAGCTTCAATAATATAAGGTTCAAGTTTAAATTTTTTAGCATCTTCACGAGTTTTAGAATGCTCTATAGGATTAATCATTTGAGCGATTTCAAGCGCTTTATCACCAAATCCCAGCATTGCTTCTGCCATTATTACCCAACAAGCAGCATGCGTATATTGACCACCATTCTCCCTTATTCCAGATAGATACGATTTTATATAGCCAGGATTTATTTTTGATTTTTCAAAAGGCGGATCAAATAATTTTATAATCTTATTTTCTTTATCTATTAAATAATTTTCTAATTCACTCATTGCTATATATTTTTTATCATTATCTGCAGCACCAGAAATTACCGCCCAACTTTGCGACAAACTATCTATTCTACATTCTTCAGAATTAATACTACCGATTACTTCACCATCATCAGAAACTGCTCTTTTAAACCATCTCCCATCCCATCCTTCTGTATTTAAATTCTTCTTAATTTTTTCTCTAATTTCAGAATACTTATTTACAAGATCCTTTCTATCCATTCTTTCACAAACAGGTATAAATCTATTTAAAATATCATACAAGAAAAAGCCAAGCCACACACTCATACCTTTTCCTTCTTTACCGACATTACTAAAACCATCATTCCAATCACCAATACCAATTTTCGGAAAGGGATCAATTCCTTTAGATATACAACAATTTATTGCTCTTTCACAATGTTTAAAAATATTTTCTTCAATATTACCTGCATAAAAAACATTATATTTCTCATACTCATCGTCTTTTAGTTCTTCACCTTTTAAATACTCTACTTTTTCTAATAATATTCCGTCTGAATTAGCAATTGTTATATATTCTAAAACAGCATATACAAGCCATAAATAATCATCAGAAAATCTTGTTCTAACTCCTTTTTTAGTTTCTTCATGCCACCAATGAAGAACATCTCCTTCTATAAATTGATGTCGTGCTGCTAATAAGATTTGTTCTCTTAATAAATTACTATCAACATATTTCATGCCAATCACGTCTTGTAATTGATCTCTAAAACCATTGGCTCCACCAGATTGATAATATCCAGTTTTAGCAAAAAGTCTACTTGCAATAGTTTGATACACAAGCCATCCATTCATTAAAATATCCAAACTTCTTTCGGGTGTTTTAATTTGAATTGTATCAATATAATTATTCCAAAATTGTTTTGTATCTATTAATTCATTTTCAATATCACTTATTATCTTATTATCAATAATTTCGTTTACTTTATTTACACCTAACTTAATATAAAACTCTTTACATTCTAGCCCATTTAACTTTAAGACAAACTCTATTCCAATAGCTGAATTTTTATTTAACCCATTTTTATTATCTAATCTTTGATTTATTGCATCAGGTCTTGTTAAATCACCAATACCCAAAAATGCATCTTTATCACCTGTAAAAGCATTAATATTAATATCTGAAGTTATATAAACTTCTTTATCTTTAAAATTACTATCTTTAAATATATTATTTATTTTAATTACATTATTTTCTTTATTTAAATAAATATTTCCATTTGTAAAGTATTCATCTTCTCCTAACACAGGCTTTATATACATTAATATTTTTAAATTTCTTTTATCATTTATTAAATTATTAATTTTAAACTTCCACACTTTTGATTCGTCCTGTATTGGAACAAATACATCCACTTCTTGTGATAAATCCTTATTAACATTTTTAATTTTGCTATATCCAAATCCATGAGTTATATAGTAGTAATTTTTATTAGCTCTTACTCCTGAATTGATTGTCCAAAACTCTTTCGAATCTTCATCTTTTATATAAAAAATTTCAGATGGTACATCTAACACTTTATCATTACTCCATGCTGTAATCCTATTCATTCTACAATTCTTACTCCATGTATATCCACCTAAATTATCTGTTATAATCGTACCATAATGTTTATTAGCTAATATATTACACCATACAGCAGGCAATTTATTTTCTTCTTTTTTATATATCAAATATTCTTTTCCATTATTACTAAAACCACCGTAAGAATTATCATACTCTAGTTCTTCAATCTTTAAAGGATATACCTCACCAGATAAAGATAAATTAATATTTTCTTCTTGTTTTTTATTTATATCTTTAGATTTTAATTCATTCAAATATGTTTCTAAATTATTAATACTAGCGTCAATAATAATATTGGCTTTATATTCAATCACTTGCAAATCTATACTATTAATTTCTTTCTTATTTAAAATAAATATGCCTGAATTTTTATTTTTCATATACTCAAGCTGTTTATTAGCAATTGCTTCTTCTATTCCATTTTGAACATATAAATCATTTAAATTTCGTTCATTATTTATTATTATTAAATCAAAAAATACTTTCTTAACCTTATAATACTCATATAATTCTAATATTTCTTTTACTACATATATGTCTTCTATACTTTTGATTTTTAGAAGCACAATTGGAATATCACCTGAAATACCATATTTCCATAATGAATCTATACTTAGATCATTTAATACTACATTATCTTTTGCTTTATTAGACAATAAATATTTATAAAAACTCATAAATCTACTAATTTTCTCAGCATTAACTTGTAGATACTTAGCTTCTTCCTCACTACGTAATCTAACTACATTAAATAATCTTACAATCTCTTCTTCTGATTTTACTTTTTCTAAATTATTAATTGCGTCTATCTTATTCTTTGATACTGATAATATAAAATTAACACTTATTTTACCTTTTGCTTTTATTTTTATCGTTCTTTTAAGTGCTATTATAGGATCTATTAAATCTTTTATCTCATTAGAAAATGCTGTTTGATTTTTAACTTTATCTGGTATCCCCAGATTTTCTCTTCCATAATACTTTTCTCTATCAATTTCAAACTCAAAATCCACAACTTGTTCATTTTCTGTGTATAAACACGTGCAAATATACTTATTTTCCAATAAATTCCTATCTCTTTTTTCAAAAATTAAATTATCATTTTCATTATATACTTTCATAAATAATTTATTAAAAGCAGGATGTGAGTATTCTTCCATTCTTCTTGAAAAAGATGGTTCCATATCAAATATTATCTCTAGTACCTCATCTTGATTTCCAACATTTTCTATCTCTAACCTTCTAATTTCTACAGGTCTATTAGGATCTAAAATAATACTTTCATTGACTCTTAAATTATTTTCATTTTTAAAAAACTTTACTTTATCTGGCGCAAATATGACTTTTGCTTTATCTTTAACATTTAAAATTTTTCGAGTTTTAATATTTTTTATATATGAATTTATGCGTTGCGGAATATCTTTAGTATTCTTATAAGAATTAATCATATAATCTTCAAATTCACTTATACTATTTCCATTGTCAAATACTGTAACTTTATAATTCTCATTAGATAAAACATTAATTTCTTGTGATACCGTATCCAAAGCTTTTTCAATATAATATCCTTCTCCCGGCAATTCATTTTTTTCTACTTTTTCCTTCTTTTCCTTTGTAAGAATCATTTGTGATGGCATTCTTTCTTGTAACAATATATCTACCGCTTCTATCTCAGGATTATTATTAAATCTTTTTCTTAATATATTGGAATTAATAAAATTATTAACTGATAAAAAACTTAATGCTTGATGATGAGCCATATAAGTTTTTACTATAACAGGATTCCCCATTTGCCTTCTTCCTGCTGTATAATCTATTGACTCATAAAAACCATATTTACCTAACATACCTATTTTTTCTAAGCTTTTTAAATTATCTATCGCTTTTTCCGGAACATATTCTATTGATAAAAAAGTGCTATAAGGTGATATTACTAAATCTTTTTCAAGGCCCCTCTTTAACCCTAACCATGGAATACCAAAAGCTTTATATTGATAATTATTATACAAATCCTTTAAATTAAATGCAGATTCAGAAATTCCCCATGGTACTCTTTGTTTTTTTGCATACTCTATTTGACTCATAATTAAAAACTGAGATGATTCATCTAACAGACTACCTTTATATCTATTTAAATTAATATTAGGCATTAAATATTCAAACGCAGTTCCCGTCCAAGAAATCAAACCCTTATATCCATTTAAACTTGTAAGTGTTCTACTTAGATTGTTCCAATGTTTTATTGGAACATCATTTTTAGCTATCGCTACCAAACTTGCTTGTCTTGCCTCTGATGCTAAAAAGTCATAATAAGAGTCTGTTAATTTATTCTCCTCTAAATCAAATCCTATAGAAAATAATTTAATTTTCTTATTATATAATTTTGAGAAATCTGTTTCTTTTATTAATTTTTCAACTATTTCAATTAAATAATCAAAGTTCCCTCTATATTTATTTTCATTTAAAAATGATTTTACTATATACAAATATCCAATAAAATTACCACTATCTACTGTAGATATATATCTAGGCATAAGTGGCATTAAAGTTTTAATATTATACCAATTATATAAATGTCCATTCCATTTACTAAGTGAAGAAACAACCATCAAAATTTTATTTAAATATTCCATTGTTTTCTTAAAAGAAATATACCCCATATCATACGCAGATATAACGCTAATTAACTCTAAACCAATATTAGTAGAAGATGTTCTATCAACAACTTTCTTTAATCTATTTTCCTGATAATTATCTGGAATTAAATAATTATTTCCTTCATTTATATAATCTTCAAAATAGTCCCAAGTTTTCCTTGCAACAGAATCTAAATATCTTATATTTTCATCATTTATTTGCACATTTTCATTAATATTCTTACTAATTAAATATGCTACAAATATACCAATAATAAATAATATTCCTAAAAATTTACCTAAAGCATTACCAAATATTAATAATAAAATCCCAAAAACTAAATTTATCTGCATATTTTTAATATAAGTTTTCAAATCATTTTTAGTCTTATTCTCACCATCTTCAGCAGTCATCCATTCTAATAATTTTGTTCTTGATTTCATTCTATATAAACTTCGTATCATACTATCTAAATTCATATACATTTCATATGGTAAAAACATTATTGTTAATACTATTCTAATAATTCCAGTAAGAGGTAAATTTAATTCCTTAGAGAATTTTTTATATGCATATTCTGTTCCAGTAATTACACTTTCTTTAAAAACAACATAATTAATAATGTCTAATACAAAAGGTATTATTAAACTTAGCAAAGAAATTGATACACACAAGTTCATAACATCAGTATTTTTAATACTATCAATAGAGCAAATTAATAATATAGCAAACGCAAATATTGGAACCAAACTTCTTCTTAAATTATCAAATATCTTAAATTTTGAAATCAAATTTAATTTATCTGATTTTAGCCATTTAATAATTTGCCAATCTCCTCTATTCCATCTGTGATTTCTTAATACATAAGGAATATATCTTAATGGAAAACCATCTAATAATACTACATCCGTTAAAAGACCACATCTTAACAAATTACCTTCTAATAAATCATGACTTAAAACTGTATTTTCTGGAATTTCACCATTCAATATTTGATTATAAACTTCTACATTATAAATCCCTTTACCTGTAAATATTCCTTCTCCAAACCAATCTTGATATATATCTGATATCGCATTAGTATAAAAGTCAACACCACCCTTTAAACTAAATAAATCTATAAACCAAGTCTTTTTTATATAAGCTAAATCCATACCAATTCTTGGCTGCATAATCCCATATCCGCTTATTACTTTACCATCTTCAATAATTGGTCTATTTAAAATATGCTCCATTGCTCCAACTAATTTAAAAGCACTTTCTAAGCATAGATTTGTATCAGAATCTAAAGTAATAACATATTTTATTTTTGGGATTTTATCCTTATTTTTCTCTAAAGTATTTATAAAAAAAGGATTATTTATTTTGTTTTTAATATATTTATTAAATTGTTCTAAATAACCTCTTTTTCTTTCCCATCCTATAAATGATTTCTCACACTCATTCCATAATCTTTCTCGATATAAAAAATGGAATTTTTCGAACCCTATATCACTATATTTTCTATTTAATTTTTTTACTATTTCTTGTCCTGAAAAAATAACTTCTTCATCAAAATCTTTTACTTTGCTCTTTTCTTCTGAACAATCTCCAAGTAATGCAAAGTATAAATTTTCTGATTTATTCGCCAAATAATACACTTCTATTTTCTTAAATATTTCTTCAACTTTTTCTTTACTTTTTAATATACAAGGTACTACAACAAATGTCTTTGCTTCATCATTTATTCCCTCTTTCAAATCAATTTTAGGAAGTATTCTAGGCGTTTTAAATTTACTTAAAAAATAATTAATTATTCTAATATTTATTTCTGAAAAAGGTAAATAAAATAATGCTGAAATCGCTATCTTTACTATAAATAAATTATAATAATTATTTAAAATTCTATACAAAATAACTGACGCAATTAACGGATTTATTAATACAAAAAATACATATATTTTAGAATAAAATTCCTCATTAAATTCTTTATTTATTTTTATTTCTAATTTTTCAAATAATTCTCTTTTTCCTTCTCTTGTAAGCAAATAATACCCAACATGTAATTTTCTATTATCACTAACTTCATCAATACTATACCTACTTGCTAATTCTAGAATTTTTTCTGCTATATATATTTCTGATAATTTATATTTTTTAACAATTTTTTCTATTTCTCGCCTATATAAAGATTTTGACTCTTCATCCATCTTACTGTATACATTAGCTGGATCCTTTCTTAATAACTCTTCAAAAACATTCATATAGCTATAATTTTCAATAAAGTCAATTCTACTAATTTCTTTTATACTCATTATTGAATTCCCAATTGTAACCTTTATATTCGCAATATCGAAATGTTCTTTTTGAATTATTTCATCTACTGAAAATCCTGTTTTTTGTACTTCCTTTTCAAGAATTTCTTTATATTTTACTGCAGCTTTCCCATATTTTTTCAGTCTATATGACATATATTCAATAAACGGATATCTAAGAGCTTCATCTCCTATTTTTATTGGTTTTTTCAAATAAAACAACTGATTTTTTACTTCTTTTCTTTCTATAATTCTTTCAATTATATCTTCAACTTTATATTTTTGAATCTGTGAAAAATATATTCTTTCACACAAAACTCTAATATGTTTAATTAATGATATCTTCAAAAATATTCCTAGAACATTTAATTCTTCCATATTTAATGATTTCTTTTTTTGATAGCCTCTTAAACTAACATCTATTGTTTCCAAATCTATCATACAATTTGAATATGCAACAATTTCTTCTGCTAACACATAAATTCTTGCAAATCCCAAAAAATCTTCATTAGCTAGTCCTGGTAATTTTAAATATTTTTTTAAACTTAACTCTTTTTCAATTATTTTTACGTTTTCTTCAATTATATAAAAATTATCTAATATCCACTCCCCGGCCGAATGTATTTTTATACCTAATTTAACGTGTTTCATAAGTAAGTTATACGTATTAACAATAAACTTATAATCATCAATTAAATTTTTAATTGGATAAGTATTTTTACTTGATTTATTATTAACAATATGTTCGGATGCAACAACTTCTATATGTTTAATTAACTGATTCTTATCAAGTAAACTTCCTCTAATATTTAATTTCTTATAACGACTCATAAAATTCCCCTTATTTTGTTTTTTAAATATTTTTACCAATTAAATAGTTAATATACAAAAATTTGATTTTGTTTACATAATGTGATATAATACTTTCATGTCAATATTTTGGGGGATATATTGATTTCACATACACGGAGGACACCTATGTTATTAATACCTAAGCACATACATACTTTTATCGCAACAATTGAATCAGAACTTCACAAAAAGAATTCCAACTCCGCTCGCTTTTATCTTAGCGACATTCAGGAAATCAAACGTGCAATTCTTGGCTTAAGCTACGCTGATTATTCTCACATCCAGCTTCGTATTATGCTTCTTCACATTCAAAGAATCATTAATATCGCAAAAGATGCAGAAATATACGCTGGAATTCCTAAAGTTGGAAAATTCACACATGAAGTTTTAGTTGATGAACGGTTAATCCATTTACTCAACCGGCTTAATATGGAAAACAATGATTTAAAACCATCAGCCCTTGCAGTCTCGAAATTTATCACAAGTGTTCCTAATAACTTAGAACCAGAACTTGCAAACTGTGATTATAGAGAATTTCGTCTTATTACCACCAAGGAAAATTGGATGAAAGCAAAATCTTTACCAGGGCTTGAAGTAAATCTAAAAGATACCAATGGAAAACCAAACAAAATCAAAATTTTCTTTACACTTCAAAAAAACTTTCACACTGTATATCCAAAGCAAGCTTTTGAAGACATAAAAGACAGATATCAGAACAATACTGGTTGTTACGACCAGGATGACTTTGGAACTATTAAGGAAGCTTTTGATATGTGGTTCCATGTTGGAAACAAAGGCACTTACTATATATATGTCGAATAATTCAAATCAATATAATCATTTTCACAATCCCCCACCCGCTCGCCTGACTAATGTCAGGCTTATTTTTTTCATATAAAATCAATAAACTCATATACTTTATAAAAACAACTAGGAGATTTATATGTTTATAATTAATAAAAAAAGAGCAAATTTTATTCTACTCTCAATTACTTTTTCTATTTTTATTTCATCATTTAATCAAGATTTTATTTCTGTAAATACTCTTCCAGTTACAAATCACTCAATTATTTTAGATGCTGGACATGGCTTTCCAGATGGTGGTGCTACTGGAAATGACGGCTCCGTCGAATCTAACCTTAATTTAGAAATCAGTCTTAAACTTCAAAATTTACTTGAAGCATCTAATTGTACAGTCTTTTTAACCCGTTCTGACAAAAATGGAATATATGGAGAAAATGCTAATTCTATCAGAGATAAAAAGATTTCTGATATGAAAAATAGAGTAAATTTATCTAAAGAATTAAACTCTGATATTTTTGTCTCCATTCATATGAACAAATTAGATATATCTAAATATTATGGTTTCCAAACATTTTATAAGAACAATGATGAAAAAAGTAAAAAATTAGCTGATAAAATTCAACAAAACTTAAACACTTATGTAGATAACACCAATACAAGAAAAATAAAGCCTATTTCAGACATTTATCTTGCAAAGCATATAACTACCCCATTCGTATTAGTAGAATGCGGTTTTTTATCAAATATTAACGAAAACAAACTTCTTCAAGATCCAACTTATCAAAACAAACTTGCATGGAGTATATACGCTGGAATAATGGACTATTTTAAAGAGCTCTAATTGACTTTATATTCAAAATATAATATACTTCTTTTAATTAAGGAGGTATTCTTATGGGCCTATATGGTGACAAAAAAGATTATGAAACATTATTTAAAGAAAATGTAAATAAAGCAAGAATTCTTTACGAAATTCCTGAACAAAATAGACCTAAAGCAATCGAATTACTAAAACAAAAAGAAGAAATAATTGAAAAAAATGGTTTCTTTGCAAACTTTCAATTATCGAAAATAAATAAAGAATTAGAAAAATTAAAAAAATCAAAATAAATGAGCCCTTCACTTTACAGTAAAGAGCTCATTTTTTATTTATTATTTGTTATTTTTATTAACAAATCTTCTAACACATATAACCACTATATTTACTACTCCAATTGAAATAATTAAAATCATAACTATCATTGAAGCATATCCTATACCAGTTTCTGGTAATTCTCCACTAAATGGATCATCACTTTCTACTTTATTTTCAGGATTTACTGGTTTTAATGTTACTTCATCTTTTGCAGGTATTTTTGTTAAGTAATAATAGTATATTACTTCAGTAGTACCTTCTTTAATTGTTCCTTTCTTATTAGCCG
>JAZLBY010000085.1:0-32339 GCA_045613965.1 Candidatus Scatovivens sp. | reverse complement strand
ATCACTTGCTTGGGGTAATTTCGTAAAACACCCATCTTGTGTTGCTTCTGTACAACCTTCATGGAGGGATAGAACAGATATATTTGGGTATTTGAACGAGTTTACCAAAAAGTTTAATGAAACAGACTTTTTAAGTTATTTATATGAAGCTGGATATCGTGATGAAATATACACAGTAATCCTAGACGAGATGAACTTGGCCCGTGTTGAGTATTACTTTGCGGAAATGTTATCTATCCTAGAAATGCCAAACAGAGATGAATGGGTAATCGAGGTTGTATCAAGTGGATGGGAAAACGATCCTAAAAAATTAATGAATGGTAAAATTAAAATACCAGCAAACACTTGGTATATTGGAACAATCAACAACGACGACTCTACATTCATGGTAACAGATAAGGTATACGATAGAGCGATGCCAATAGACATTAACGATAAAGGACAAGTTTTTGAAGCTGAAGATACTCCACCAATGGATATTAACTTCAGTTATGTTGATAGATTGTTTATGCAAGCAAGAGAAGAACATCCAGTTTCTGAAGAAACATGGAAAAAGATTTATGAAATGGACGATTTCGTTATCCAACACTTTAGGGTAGCGTTTGGTAACCGTATCGTAAGTCACTTAGGAAAATTCGTTTCTGCTTATGTAGCTTGCGGTGGTGATGAAGTAGAAGGTGTTGATTATTTCATTGCTAAAAAGATTTTAAGAAAATTCGAGCAATTAAATATTGCATATATTAAAGATGAAATTGACGGATTCGTTGCATTCCTAGATAAAACTTTTGGAAAAGGCAAAATGAAAGAATGTATTGAATACGTATTAAGACTAAAGAAATTAGGATAGTAATTTACTATTTTATAGGAGGGGTACAGTGGACGTATTAGATGTTTTTGAATTATATTCTGATGCAAGTGAAGCAAAATTAAAAAACTTTGAAAAAAAATTAAGCTCTAATATGGAAGTAAAAATTGAAACAGAAAAACCAAAAACAGAACTTCGTTGGATGACAATGATGGAAGACACAATGGTTTATATCAATAACATTTTGAATGCCCCTACTAGACTTATTGTAAATGAAGAAGAAGTTGTAAAAATTGAAAAAATTAAAAAGGTTACAGTTGAATCAATTAAGCATTTATCAAGAAATGCTGGTTTTATAGAAGATATAGATGAAAAAGGTGATGTTAGACCTGGTAAGTTATTAAATGTATTTAAAGAAGAAACATATAATACTTATGAAATGAGATTTATATTTACATTAATTCAAAAAATGTATGCCATTGTAAAAAAAGAAAAATCAAAATTAGTTAAAGAAACTAAAGTTTCTTCAAAAGAATTTAAATCTTTTGATTATAAAGGTAGTTCATATAATGGAAAAAATAAAGTAGATATAGAAATTTTAATTTCTTCATCTACTGAAGATTCTGGAAAATCAGATGATGTAAGAGATTTAATTGATAGAATGAGCGCATTAGAAAAAAACATTGCTGCTCTAACACTTACAGCCACATATATTGCCTTGGAAAAAGCAAAAGTACAACTTGTTACACCACCACTTAAGAAAAATAACGTTATCTTAAAAAACGTTAATTTCCAATATGCTGCAAAGTTATGGGATTTCTTAATTAATGAGATGGATTCAAAAACAGAAGGTGAATTAGAAGTTAAAACAAAAACATATAAGGAAAAAGGTAGATCTAAGAAATTAGTAGATCAAACATTCTTATTAGATTATTTAATTCTACAAGCTGTTGAAAGTCCAGCGTTAGGTGAAAAAAAGAAAAGAGAAATAATTGAAAAATTAGTGGCTAACATGGTTGAACGAACATTAGATGTTAATGATAGTTTAACTGAAGAACAACTTAAGAATTTAGTTGCTAGACAATATAAAGTAATTAAAGTTAGAAGACAAACGACAAATAAAGAAATTCAAGATATATTTAAGAAATATATTAGTAAATATGTTTTACAAATAAGTGAAAAAAACAAATAAAATAAGAGGTAAAAATGAAGTTTAATAAAGATGCTCTAGGTAAAATATTAACAGGAATAAAAATTATTTGTGCATTGTTTTTAATAATATTAGTATCAATGTTAGCTATTCAAAGATTTTCAAATAATGATATTGCATTATTTGGGTATAGAATGTTTAATGTTGTAACAGGATCAATGATTCCTGTTTATGAAGTTGGAGATGTTGTTCTTGTTAAAGAAGTAGATCCAGCAACATTAAAAGTTGGGGATGATATTACTTATTTAGGAAAAGAAGATACATTTGAAGGTAAAGTAGTAACACATAGAATAATAAGAATTCAAAAATCTACAATAGGAAATGTTTATTATACTCAAGGTGTTGCTAATGATGCACCAGATCCAACTATAATGGAAGATCAAATATATGGTAAAGTTGTTAGAAAATCATTTTTTATGAGTTTCTTATCAAGACTTACTGAAAATATGGGATTATTTTATGCAGTTATTTTCGTACCTATAGGAATTATAATGTTTTTACAAATAAAAGATCATATAGATGCTAAATATGAAGACGACGATGAAGATGATGACGAGTATGAAGATGATGATGAATACGAAGATGATGACGAATATGAAGATGACGATGAATATGAGGATGATGATGAGTACGAAGATGATGACGAATATGAAGAAGACGATGAGTACGAAGATGATGATGAGTATGAAGATGAAGAAGATGATGAAGAATAAATCATTATAAATATTAAAGAAAGGAGTAACTAATGAAGCCAAATAACTTAGAGTCACAAATCAAAAGAGAAATAGCTGAAGAATTATTATATAGAGCTTTAAGTGAAGAAATTGATAACGAACAGTTATATCAAGAAGTTGAAGAAGAAAATTTCGATAGAACTGAAGATGTTGTTGAAGAAATTGAATATGAATATGATGAAGAAAATGACGATGAATTAGAATATAAGGCTATTAAAAAGAGTCAAAGGGCACTAAATGAGAAGAAACGTAAAGCAAGAAAAAGACGTGAAGAGATATTAAAAAGTGACTTAAAAATTAAGACCGTTATGATATTAGTAATGACTTTGTTAGTTAATACTTTTGCTTGGTTTGTTTATGTGGATACAGTTTCTACAAAATTACAAATGCATATTAAAGGTTGGAATTTTAATATGACTAATGTAGATCCTAATAATGAATTCCTTTTCCAAGTAGAAGAAGTTTATCCAGGAATGGAACCATCTTCAAAAACTATGACAGCACAAAACTTAGGTGAAACACATTCTACTGTAAGATGTGAGTTTGAAGAGATTAGAGTTTTTGATGATGTGTATAGAATTGGTGAAGACTATACAAAACCAGATGGTTCTACAGCTCAATATACTTCAGATGATTTATTTAATTTATTACAAACATATCCGTTTAAAACAAGTATCTATTTTGATACTACATTATATACTGGTGTTCCAATTGAAATGGCACCATCAGCAGGAACTAATATATCAGAAAAAGATATTAAGTTTGAAATAACATGGGATTATGAAATTGCTGGAAATGATGAGCAAGTTGCTGCTCAAGATGCAATAGATACAGAGTGGGGAGAAAAAGCTTACGATTTTAAAAAAGCTAATACAAGTGATTATTGTATAGAAGTTAAGTTAAGAGTTGTTGCAGAACAAGCAGATATGTAATTAAATATTTAATAATAACAAAAAAGCTCCGATAGAAATATCGGAGCTTTAAATGTTTTATTCATATACTTGAGTTACAAATACACCTATAGGAACGGTTCCATAAGGGTTATCAATTTGTGTTACTTCAACGTCTGCTGCATTGTCCATTATATTGTCAGGACCATCATACCATTCGACATATAATAATATGTCATTTTTTACTTCAGTATTAATATCAGATGCTGGTTGAATTATTCCAGAAATTTCTGTAATAGTATCATCTAATATAACTTTTTCACCACCATTAAGTGAATATGCATAAATTCTATAGTCTGGTAAATTGCTTTTTAAAATCTTTTTACCATCTAAAGATAAGGATTGCCAAAAATCTTCTGTTTCAACATCTACTTGTGAATCATAGTGAAGATGTAATTGAACTTTTAGTATATTGTTTGAAAAATTGGTGTATGTCATTCCTGGATCATTAGGATCTGTATAATCTGGTTCTGTTGAAGTTTGCCATAAATATTCTTTTGGAGTAAATGTTACTTTGCTGCCTTCAATTCTTAAATTGTCAACATTATAGATTACACTATCTTGTAAACTAAATCCTTCAGGTAAAATTAATTCTACTTCGATTGGATTATATACATGACCCCACCATGGAGAACGATTTAAAGAATAGTCATACCAAATTGGTTGGTCTATATGTGAATAATCAATAGTTAGAAATGTTTCATAAGTATATCCCTGCGAACTATTTCCCCAAAAACTATTTAAAGTATTAAAATAAGAACTTTCATAATCTACATCACCATCAACAATTTCTATTTTATATTCGTATGGAACTTGTGTTCCAGTCGAATCAAGAGTTAAAGAAACAGTTCCGGTTCTGGTTGGAGCAATTGTATTTGGTGCTATATTGGGATTAGCATCAAATACTACTTTTAAATTATTTGTAAAATTTGCATCGGTTGTAATTCTCTCATCATTAACTTTAATGTTCCAAGCGTTAAGACCAACGCCAGTATTTTTATCTATAGCTGTAACGTATTTTGAATATGTTGATCTAATAATAGTGAAAAGTAATATTAAAATTATTATGATGAGAATAAAACGAACAATTTTTTTGAAACTCATATTTTATATCTCCAATTAATAAAATGTTTTATTTTTATTACAAAAAAATATTATTTTTGTAATAGTTATTAAACTAATAATGGTGAGAAAAAAACAAGATAAAATTAGTTTGAAATTTTCCACAATATCAGCATTTAAGTAGATTTTATCATAGTAAAAAAGTGAAGTCAATTAATCATGAAAATGTAACAAATATGAGAAGTAAAAGTAAAAAAAATGTAATTGAGTGTTATTTATAGTTGTGCTAAAATTAATATAAATTAGAGAATATGCAAAATTCAATATGTATGTCTATTCTATAATAGCTAAATCTACGGGAGGGAGTTATTCAAATGACTAAATTTGAGTTTGAGACCACCTCTAAGAAAATTTACCGACGTGAGTTTAGGATCAAGATTATTAGATTGGCACTATTAATTCTACTATTGTTCTTAATCATGTTATATTTTATCTTAATGATAATTTATGATGTTGGACACTTTACTGTTGTATTGGGTCAAAGTTTAAGAACAGATAAAGGTATTGTTATTTACGATAGCCTGCAAGAAAAAGTAGTTTCAAAAAGATTAGAAGCACCTAAACTAGATGTAATGGATAACATCTCGATTGATTGGCTTCCAGCAAACATCGATACTGAAGGTGATGGTGGTCACAATGGAGAAAATTACATAGCTTATACCTTCTATATAGAAAATGAGGGGGATGAAACAATTAATTACTGGTATTCAGCATTAATTGATGATGTAATTTTAAACGTAGATGAAGCAATACGTTTTATGGTATTCTTGAATGGCGAACGCACTGTATACGCCAAAAGGAATGGTTATACGGAGCAAGCCGAACTTGGTACCGTAGCATTTTATTCGAACGATACTGTAATGCAAGAATGTAGACAAGACTTTAAACCTGGTGACATTGATAGGTTTACAATAGTTATCTTTATAGAAGGTGACGATCCAGATTGTACCAATGCCTTATTAGGAGGAGAATTGAAAATGCATATGGATATTACAGAAGAACATATTGATTAATTTTAGGAGGAAAAATATGAAGAAGAAAACAAAAGCTAATAAGCAAAGACTTAATAACCTACTAATAGTTTTATTACTATCAGCAATGTTATTAGTAATGTCTACTTACGCATGGTTTACTGCTAACAAAACTGTTAATATCGATGCTATTGATGTTAAAGTTTCAACATCAAGCGGTCTTCAAATTTCAGCTGATGGTGAAGAATGGAAAACAGTTTTAAACAAAGAAGATTTAGAAAATGCATCAGTTAAATGGTTAAATGCAAAAAACCAATTGCCAGATGAAATGGCACCAGTATCTACTGCAAAAGAAGTTGATGGAAATGGTAGATTAAAAATGTTTTTTGGAGACGTATATGCTGATTTAACTCCTGGATCTGATAATTATGGTGAATATGTTTTAGAATCATCATTACTTTCAGATTTAGAAGCGGATGGATCAGAAGGAAAATATATTGCATTTGACGTATTCTTAAAATCAGGAAATATTGCAAAAGATTTATATATGTCTGGTAATGTAGTTGAAATACATGAAGTTCCAGATCCAACAGATCCAACAAAAACAATTTGGCAAGAAATTACAGATCCTACACAAGAATCTGGTATTGCTAACGCAGCTCGTGTTGGTGTAATCAAAGGTGGTAATACACAAAGTACAGATGTAAGTACAATTAGAGGATTAACAACAGTTGGTGGAAAAGCATATATTTGGGAACCAAACTTTGATTATCATACAGATAATGGTATCGCAAATGGTACTTCTTTAGGATGGATTAATAATGGATCAATAACACATACTGCAGGTAATGGTGGAGGTATAATTGCATATGATGGTTTATTTGCTCCAACAACTCAAGCAATTAAACTTTCAAACGTAAGAGCTTCTGATCCACTAGGATCTGCTGTTGCAAAAAGTGTTGATATTGATTGGTCATCAACAAAAAATCAAAATCCTATAAGTTTAAAATTCCCAGATACAGCGCATGATGCTGCAGGAAATGATTTAACAAATGGTGTAACTAAATTTAGAATTTATATGTGGGTTGAAGGACAAGATATCGATGCTGAAAACTATGCATCTGGAACATATGTAGAATATAACTTAAGCTTTAGTTTGGATCAATACCAATAGTTTAAAATATAACTAAAAATATATAGAAAAAGAGAAAATTTATATAAATTTTCTCTTTTTTTCATTTGTATTACAAAATCAAAAAAAACTTTAAAAATCAAGGTGTCTATGATAAAATATGATTGTATAATTTCGATAATGGGAGCATTGTATGAAAAGAGTTAGAAGACAAAAAAATAAAAGTGCAAGAATTAAATTTAAATCAAAAAGAAACGTGATTATTATTGTAATAATAGCGCTTTGTTTGTTTGCAATTTATGGATTTAATTTATGGACAAGATCAGAAGTTTTAAAAACAACTGCAGTTAAGTTTGTTGAATATGGAACTGGTAGAGAAATTGTTCAAGAAATTGAAGTGCATAAGGAAGAATTTGAGGAAGAAACTAAATATTATATTTATTTACCTGAAGATGTAAATGGTTATGATATTAAAAAGTTTATTAATGCAAAACAAGATGTTCCTACGAATGTTATAAATGATTTAGAAGAACAAGAAGATGATAATTTTGATAATGAGAATAAATCAGATTCATTGTTTGAATCAGTTATAGATACAGATGCTCAAATAAATACAAATACAGTAGTAGATAATACTGTAAATGAAAATACAAATACAAATACAACAGTAGATAATACAGTGAATGAAAATATAAACACAAATACAACGATTGAAAATACAATAAGTGAAAATATAAATACTGTAGATGACAATAAAAATGAAGTAAATAATATAATTGATAATGTCGATTTTTCTAGTGGAGATACTTTACCAGGAGAAAAAATTTATTTATCAGAAAAAGATGTAGTGGAAGATACAATTGTAGTTAATGTAGAATTTGATACAAAAATTTTTGATAATACTAGACTATACAATAGAAATTTAAAATATGAAGATGAAGAGACTTCTGTTGTTGTTTCTGGATATATACCATACGAGTATTATATATCTGTTAAAGCAGAAAACACAGAAGAGATGGAAGAATTAAAAGCTGATGTTGATGAATTAAAAGAATCAATTGTTTTAGCTGCTTATGATATAAAAATACTAAATGAACAAAATCAAGAATATCAACCAATTAATTATAATCAAGTTTTAAATGTTTCAGTTGAATCAAAAGAAAAATTTGATGGCAGATTAATTGGAAGGGATGTAAATGTTATTCATGTTGATGAATCAGAAGATGAAATTATTTTTGAAAAAATTGAAATAACTGATAAGACTATAGACACAATTTCATGTAATGCAGTTAAGTTTTCGAAATATCTTGTTTTAGTAGAACCAGTTGTTGCAAGTGATAAGATAACCATTAATGATTATGAAAGCGATTATAATTATTACATGGGCAAAAATTTTACAGATGATTTTGATTCAGATAATGATAATACATATAATGATACTAATTTAGCTAAAGTAACAATTAATTATTATAGTGCTGCACCGGCAGATAGAGGAACAACTAATGAAGGTCATATTGGAGTTGCGACAGATAATACTGGAACAACAGATATTAATGAATCAGAACGACAAACGTTAATGATATATACAAAAGCCGTTCCGATTATTGATCAAAAAATATCAGTAGAATTAATCGATAATCCATATGATGATAGACCTATTGGAAAAGGATTTAATGGCTGGACTTTTTCTAATGCTGAAAATACAGCTAGTAATAATATTACGATATCTACTAATAATCAGACATATGTACAAACTCTAACTGCAACTATTGGAGATGCTAAAACAATAGTTATAAATTTGTATCCAAACTGGGTAGATGCTAGTGTTTGTTTTTTTTATCCAGGAGCTAGCAATAATGGAAATGGAAACTCTGCAAGTTCTCCTGTAAATTCTTGGACGAATGTTAGAAATTGGTTTAATAGCAATGGAAGAATAAAAAATATAGATAATGCTTCAGATAGAGAAGTTAATATAGTTGTATTATGTGGTGGAAGTACACAATCATTTGGGACCAATATATTAGCACATGCATATACTTTAACTGGGGTATATGGAGGGATTGATTATCGTACTTATGATCAAAATACGAATAATCGCCCTAGAATAGCGCTTGCTACTGGTAATAATAATGCTCAAAATAATGGTACAGCATCGCCTAACAATATAACATTGAACTATGATTTTCAAGTATCATATATTGATGTTCGAAATAGTAATGATTATACTAGATCAACAGGAGCTACTGGAGATATAGGTACGTTTTATATGACTGCTAATTCGTTGAATTTAAGGATTGGTAGAGGTATGACACCATTAGCGACTGGAAATAATGTTTCTACATTAGGACAAATAAGAGGGGGGACTGCTGATAGTGCTACTAGATCATATAGAGTAGTTGTAGAATCAGGTAAATATTGTAATATTCAATCAGGAAATCCTTCTCCTAATAGAAATAGTACAATAACTGGTACCGCTACTTTAATTCTTGGATGTGATATAGATAGAGCCAAAAAAAATAATGATAATTTGAAAATTTATGCAAGAGTTGCTTCTAGATCAGGAAATGCGACTATGAAACCTGCTACTACTAATGGTTTGCTTTATGATATGAGATTAAAAAGTGGAGAAATTGGTGTAGAGTATTTTAAAAGTCAATTATCTTCAATTCTTAATGGAACGGATAGCGACGGAATATATGCTGGAATATATGTTGGCGGACATGGAACTACTGGAGATACAGATTCTGGTACAAGACAGTTATTAGTTGAAGGTGGGACAATCGCAAATATAATTGGAGGATTAAAATCTACAACTGCATATGTAACAAATATATATATGAAAGGTGGAAGTGTATATAATATAGTTGCGGGAGCAGGTAGAACTGAAACTCGTGGTGATAGGCGTATTCAAATAACTGATGGAAAAGTATATTATAGTGTAAGTGGTGGTTCTAATGGATTTAAGTCAACGTCAGGTAGTGATAATGGAGCTTTAAATGGTAAAAATATAATATATATTGGCGGAAATGCTGTTATTGGAGCAGTTACGGATTTAGAAGGAAATAACAATCCTTTAACTTCATATACTTTATATGGTGTTGAAGCAGGATGTGTTTTAGGAGCTGGTAATGGAAATTCTTCTGTACCTGAATCAGGTCGAGTAAATAGATCTACTATTATTATTGATGGAAATGCGGATATAAGAAATTCTGTATATGGCGGTGGAAATTATGGATTTGTAAATTATGGAAATACTACGACAGAAGACGATGCAGCTGCTGGAAATATAGAATATATCGAAGATTATATTAATAAATCAAATGATTTTGTAACAAATGAACCATACTTGATAACAAATTCAACGGGAAATGGTCAAAAATTAAATGCTAATGGAAATAATGTTAATAGAGTTGCATATGATACTTATGATGAATTAACTAAAGATTGGATTTTTGAACCCTCATCAACAATAGGGGAATATTATATTAAAAATGTAGTTACTGATAGATACTTAAACTTAACTATAAATTATTCTACATCAGATGGTTATTTAAATGATTATTATGGAACTAGAGTATATGGCTATGTAACTGGTGTTAGTGGTGTTACACCAACTCTTTCTACAACGCCAACATCGTTTAAAGTGACAAAAACTGGAAATAATAAAGTTCAAATTTCTCATTCATTTTCATATACTTATTATACTGTTACTAGCGAAAGACCAAATAGGTATAGTCAATATAGAAATGTTTTAAGATTAGCTGGGACTAATACTGCTACATATTATTTAAATTTAGCTAATAATACAATATTTGTTCCTAACCAAACAGATGTCTATTTATTGGATTTTACAGAAAAAGAAAAACCACCTGTTCCAGATCCAGAATTTGAGGCTGTTGATTCTGCGGTATATATTGGAATACATGGAGGAAAGATTAGAAATAATGTTTTTGGTGGTTCTAATAGTAATAGAATTGTTGGTCATGTAGAGATCCATATGTTAGACGGTGCTGTTGAAGGAGCTATTTATGGTGGATCAAATTCTAGAGGTGCGATAGAAGGAAAAGTTCAAATTCTTATCTCTGGTGGTATTATAGGAATTGATAGAACACAGGATGCGATTTTTGCTGGAGGTTTAGGTAGAGATACGGATGTTAATAAAAATGCCAATATATTTATAGATGACTCGTCTAATGAACTTGTAATTAACGGTATTATTTATGGCGGTAGTGCACAAGGAGATGTATTGGGAAGTTCATGGATTAGCGTTGTAGATACAAACGAAAATACAAATAGAATTACGATAAACGGTGAAATCTATGGCGGTGGAAAAGGATTAGGAAATGATTCTGCAGACACAAGTGGCGATGCTAAAGTTAAAGTTGATGGTGGAATTTATACAGGATTAACTGTATATGGTGGATGTAATGTTAATGGTACTATAGGTGGAGTAATTAATGTTGATATAGGTAAATCTATATATACGGTAGTTGGTGAAGTTTATGGTGCAGGAAATAATGCTACTGTAACAACATCAACTGATGAAGTTTTTGTAAGATTGCATAAAAATACTTTAATTAGTACAAACGCATTTAATGGAGGAAATAATGCTGGTATAGCTGGTTCTAATAGTGCGATTCCTAGAGCAATATATTTATATGGTGCAGAAGTATTAGACAGTGTATATGGTGGTTGTAACCAAGGTGGAGATATGCAAGAGACCTATGTATATTGTCTAGAAGGAGCAAAAGTTAATAACGTATACGGTTCTGGCTTAGGAAATGGAACAAAGGTTACAGGCAATACACATGTTGAAATAACAAGTGTAAAAGATGATGGAAATCTAGCTAATCCAAAGACAACTATAAATGGTAGTGTTTTTGGAGGAGGTGAAGCAGCTCCTGTAGAGCAAAACACCAACATATTAATTGAAGATGCAATTGTAAAACAAAGTGTCTACGGTGGTGGTGATCAAGCTGTTGTAGATGGCCAAACAATTGTAAATATTAATAGATCTCAAATCAATTCAAATGTATTTGGCGGCGGAAACAATGCTGTAGTTGATGGTACAACAATTATAGATATTACTGGTGCCTCAACAATAACAAACGTATATGGTGGTGGTAATAATGGTGCCGTAAATGGTAATGCAGATATATACATAAAAGAGAGAACAACTGTACAAAATGTATTTGGTGGTGGTGCTAAAGCTAATTTAAATTCTTTTAGTAATACTACAATAGATAATGCTGTTATTGGAAATGTATATGGTGGTGGTGAAGAAGCTAACGTAACAGGAACAACAACAGTAGATATAGTAAATTCTTCAACAGTAGATAATGTATTTGGTGGAGGTAAAGGTACTACTGCTACATTAGGAGGATTAATAACTGTAGGAATAACAAATTCAGTTATTAATGAAAATGTATATGGTGGTGGTGATGCTGGTCCATCAAGTAATAATATTGATTTAACAATTAATAATTCAAATATTAAAAATGATGTGTTTGGAGCCGGTAAAGGTCCTACTTCAACAGTAAATGGAAGTGCAAACATTACAATTGGTTCAAATACAGTAGTAGGAAATAACGTATATGGTGGTGGTGATGCTGGTCCAGTACAAACTAATACAAATGTTATAATTAATGGCGGATCAACAATAACTAATGATATATTTGGTGGTGGTAATGCTGCTTTAGTAAACAACAACACATCAGTAAATATTTCAGACGCTTCTAAAGCTAATAATGTATATGGTGGAGGTAACCAAGGAAATGTAACTGGTTCAGCTACTACAGTAATTATAGAAAAGTCAATTATAGGTTTAAGAAATTTAGATAATAATGGAAATGTATATGGTGGAGGAAATCAAGGTAGTGTTGGACAAACAGCTTTAGTAACAGTAGATGATTCAACAGTACAAAATTCAGTATTTGGTGCTGGTAAAGGTGCTAGTTCGAATGTTTACTCAACTATGATTAATTTCCAAAACGGTTCAACTACTAAATATGTATATGGTGGTGGAGACCAAGGTATTGTTGATGGTGATGGTGCTGATACAACAATAAGTAATTCATTAGTAAAAGTTAGTGCATATGGTGGTGGTAATGGAGCCTCAGATGCAACAAATAAAGGAAAAGTTACAGGAAATATCGATATTGATGTTATAAGTACTACAGTTATAGGAGAAGGTAATGTACTAGACGAATATGGTCACCCTGTATTAGATGTTTATGGTGAGGAAGTCTTTAACGGAAGTGTTTTCGGAGGAGGACGAGGAAAGACAGCTTTAGTTGTTGGAGATATAAATGTTAGAGTAAATGGTAGTACTGTAAAATATAATGTATATGGTGGTGGAGATAATGGTGATGTATCTGGAAGTACAGCAGTAAGAGTAACAAACGCTACAGTACATGGTAGTGCTTTTGGAGCTGGAAATGGTATACCAGATAAAGATCATACAAAACATATTGCTAGAGTATCAGGAGATTCATCTATTATAATAGAAGGTTCTACACAAGTTGTAAAACACGTTTTTGCAGGTGGAAATGCTGCTAAAACTGGTGCTGAATATACATTCTCTACATTTAATCCAGTTCCTGGAGGAACAGCGCTTTCAATGGTTGAAATATCAGGCGGAAGCATAGGAAGAAATGTATATGGTGGAGCTAATGCTTCAATAGTAATGGGAAATTCAGTAGTTAACATTGGTAAAAATGCGATAGATGAATATCATGGTTCGCCACAAGCTCATCTTAAAGGAAATATTAAAATAGGTGGAGAAATTTTTGGTGCTGGAGAAGCTATTAACATCGGACAAGAGGGATATGAAAACTCAGAATTTTCAGTAACTCAAACAACTGATATTAATATAGATGGTGAGGGATACAATCAAGAAAATGGTTATGTATTAGAATTTTCAAAGAGTATATTTGGATCTGGTAATGCATCAAGACCGATTGTACCAGGAGCTGTAACTATTAAAAACTTAGGAACAAAAGTTGATCCATATAGATTAGTTTCAATCCAAAGATCTGGAGAGGTTAAATTAGATGGTTGTTCAATGCAATTTTCTGGAACTGTTGATACAACAGCTACATATCCAGATGTAACATACTCATTAAATATGATTGAAAAATTGGTTATCAAAAATAATACAACAATTTACATGAGAAATGGTGCCAACCAAGTTAAAGAATTTTGGAGTATGCATGATGATGAAAATGGAGATGAAGTAAAAGCATCTGTTGAAATTCCAGTAACTATAACAGGTGTTGATAAAAAAGTGTACAATGCAACTGGAACTACAGCAACAGATGAAACAGGAAGAGAATACTTATATATAGATGGAGTTATTTATCAAAATGTTGATGGTTCAGCAGGCGATGTTGTTACAGAAGCTGATTTAATTGAAAGTGGAAAACCAGTATTTAATTCAGATAATAGAATTTATGCATTCTCAGGTGTAAATATAGATATTGCTAAAAACCAATCACCAACAGATAATGATTATGGTGAAGTACATGGTATGACATTCTTTGGAATATATAAAGAATACGAAGGCGATGATTTATATAAAGGAATGTATGCTGAAAGTTATAAAGTAAATGAATATATAAATTGGGAAGATAGAGAGTATAACCGTTCATATGTACAAGGTATGCATAAAGCAAATCATAATATAACAGAAGATGGTTTCTATACAGTATTTGAGCAATTACAAGTTGAATTAGAACCTGGACAAGAATTAACAGAAGAGATTTATGGAACAGAAGATTCAAGAAGTATATCTTATATGAATTATATTGATCCAACACCAGAAGATGCTGCATATTATATGTGGTATGCTGGACCGGATTCAGAAGTGTTCTATTATACATTTAATATGATTGCTTCTAAGTTCTCTACATTAGGTACTAAATTATTAACATTAGATGGTATTTCATATCCTAATGCTACAATTAAAATAACTGAACAAATGGCTACTCTAGCTAATGGAGTTAGCTTGGTTGATAAAAGTTTAATACCAAACGTTAACCCAAATCAAGATGAGGCAAATAAAATGCTAGGTCTTGGTATGAAGACAAGTAATACAGGATGGGCAATGAATGGTAATACAGATTTCTATTCTGTAAATAATTCATCTTCAAGAAGTGGAGATGACGTATATATAATTGAAAACTCTGGTTCATCACCAGCACTTCAATTTTTCTTATATCACTCAAATAATATTACCGAAGATAATGATTTGGGTATGTATAGAATTGAAATGAGCTTGGCTTGGAAGAAAAATCTAACAAGAGGTGGAGCGAGAATTATTATAGACATTCAATTGTCAACGGCAAAATATGAAGGAAATTATTACAATGCTACGTTGGCACCAGGTAGACAACATGAATTGTTTGCTTCTACTACAACTAACATTACAACTGAAAGTAGTTTCTCAGCATTCTTTGAAATGTCTGAAATGGATTTCATGAATAATGAATTAGTTAAGGCGGCACAATATCCAAATAATGCTAAAAGAGAAATATTTACAAGTTATAGATTCCCAGTTGGAACAACAATAACGATGCTTGATATTTCTAAGAAAGAAAATCCTGAATATTATTATTACATAGTAACACAAGGTGACTATGATGCTAACAAAACAAACTTTGCACTTACAGATTTTAAGGCTATGGGAAGTACAGATAAAACATATGATGAAATTACAAAAATGGATGAATATTTAGATGATACGGGATATCAATATGAAAGCTTTATATTCACTGTAGATTTCGAAAATGCAGATTTTGGAGAGTTGACCGATTTCGTTGTAACGGAAGCTCAAGATTTCTCACTGGTGTTATATGGAAATAAAGTTGATGAAGAGGGAAATATTGTTCCTGGAGAGCAAGAAGCTTTATATTCAGTAATGGAAGATCAACAGTTAAATATGAAATTTGGTATTTATAATACTGAATCTGTTATAGATATTACAAAAGCTGAATTAACAAAGGATACAATTTATCCTGGATCTAATACAGTTTTAAATCTAGAAATATCTTATAATAATGCTGGTATGGAAGAAGATGAAACTAATAGAGTATTCGTTAACGATACTAGATATTATGATAAGAAGATGGGTGCAAAAATAACAATGTATGAAGTTGATAATGGAGTAATAAAAACTGTACCTGGTTCATCACTTTTAGGAACATATTTTAAAATTACTCAAAAGAATACAGCTGGAGATGACGTTGATTATTTTTACTATCCAAGAGCGGATGGAACAACAAGAATAAAACTTGCGGAAAAAGTATCTAACTTAGCAAGTTCAATAACAATTGATACGCAAGATAGTACACTTAACGGAGAATATATTATAAAAATTGAAACATTTGGTTCTGCAGATGGTATTTATTATGGATTAGAAGTATCTGATTCTGAAGAAGTAACATTAACAGTTATAGATAATATTTATGGATTAAATTCTACTATTCCAGAAAATGAAACAATTGTTGATATGACAACAGGACATGTTTTGGAACCTGATACAGGATATATATCAGAAACAGATAATAAAGTTACAGTTAAGTTAGAATATAAATCAGGACTTGAAAATCCATATATAACTGTAAAAATGTTAAGAAGAAATTATGATTCTGCAGCATCTTTAGAATATGAGACTGTAGATATGAAAGAATATGTTGAATCAGAACTTATAAATGTAAATCCAAATGATTTAACAGTTCTTCCAAATGAATATGTAGCTTCAACAACAGAACAAATAGCAGCATTAATACCAGAAAAAGATGATGGTGAAGAAGATGATACAGAAGCTATATTTATTGATTTTATGTATGAAATGGGAGAAGATTTAGTCTCTGGAACATATAAAGTTATGTATACATTGTATGATGTAAAAGAAATGACATTTGAGGAATATGATGATTTAGGAAACTTTGTTTCAAGCCGTCAAGAAATAACATATCAATATGTAGGAGATACATTCTCATATATAATTATAAAATAATAAAAATGGGCGATACTAATAAGGTATCGTCCTTTTAAAATGCTTTATTTGTAATGAAAATGATATATAAAAGATATAAAGAAAACTAGACTTGATTTTTTATTTAATATATAATATTGATGTAGAAGATATTAATTTCTGAAAGGAAGTTTTACAATGGATAAAGGTTTGGAGTTATCAAATTTAGGAAACGAAGATCTATTAGAGCTATATAAAAAAACTGAAGAATATATAGCATTTTTAGATAAAGAAAAAAAAGCGAAAGGTACTGATGAATAATGAGTGATATATTAGAAGAATTTGACAAATATATATCAAGTAATAAAGAGGTTTTAAGCGTATTACCTATTAATACAAAAAAGAATAGAACTGCTTATGTAAAAAAAGCAGATGAAATGCTTGAAAAAGCTGTTCAAATAAAAGAAGTTATTTGGAATGAGATTATTTCAAGATATGAAAGATATATAAAAGTTGAAGAAAATCCAGAAGTTGCAAAATTACAAAAAGAAGTTGATGAAATAAAAAATGTAGAGTTATTTAATGAACTTAATACAGCATATGAAAAATTAGGTTTAGATAGAATAACTCATAGATTAAGTTGTTTCTTTGAAGGAGATTTAAAACTTGTTAATACAAATATTAAAGAGTTTTTAGATATCTTAAAAGGTTATGGAATAACTGTTTCTATTGATGACTTTTGTTATAGTGATGCAACAACTGAATATATGACAGTATATTTAAATGAATATAATAATGGTTCGCTTGAAAATTCAGCTGTACTTAAGAAAACATTTGAAAACATTTATTGGAAATGTCCTGATATAGTAACTCATATAGAATTAAATTTGAGATATATCTACAATATAAATGAAAAACAAATCGAAAAAGAACTTCTTTCAAGAAATGAAGCAATTTTGGCTAAAGAAAATTTAGATAAAAACGGTCTTGTAAGAAAATATTTTGATTTAAATAAAGAATTAATAAAAGTACAAAGAAAAGATCCAAAATTAATATTAGATAGATTTTTAAGTGGTGAGTGGAAGATAAAGGACTTTAATGATAAAGAAATGAGCGTTCTTTATGATAGACTATCAATTAAAAATTATTATGATTGTTCTGAAGAAGAACAACAAGAAATTGATTTGAATTTTGGTAAACTTCTAAATACACTTCAAGAATATAAAGTATATTTAAAATATAAATTTATAATTGATGATTTAAGAGAAAAATTCAAAAATAAAGATGGATATAAAGCAGCATACGATAATAAAGTAAAAGAACTTCGTAAAAAAGAACAAGCTCTTTTAAAAGAAAATCGTAAAAATAAACAATTAATAAAACAAAGTAAAAATCCATTATTTAGATTCTTTAAGAAAAAATGGGATAGAAAAATTTACGAATTCCCAGTTGTATCTAATACTCAAATTAAAGAAATTAAAAAAATGTATGAAGAATTAGATCAAGCAGCTGTCAATGTTAGAATTGGTGAATTTGTTGATGATAATTGTTCAATTAAATATATGTTTAAAATAGCTACATCATTCTATACATATGCATATAATTTAATTAATGAAGAATATGCAGAAGAAGATGTTGTAGTATTAGATGAACTTCAAGAATTAATTGATTTTATCGATCAACCATATAAAGTTATGTTAAATAACATAAAATTAATTGAGGAACCAGATATTACTTCTATTATTTCAAATAGATATAAAATATTAAATCTAGCTGTTGAAAGAGAAACATTAGAAGAAGATGCTGAGTCATTACTTGCTGATGTTACTAAAGTTGTAGACTTTTATAACATTAGAAAAAGTAATTTAAATTTAAGTAATATAGCTTTTGTTGAAAGAGCAAAACAAATGATAAGCAAAAAATAGAGAGGGAAAACCGAATGAGATATGAAGCTGATGTTATATCGAAGAATATAAAACGTAAGCAGAAAATTCAAAAAATCTTATTCATATTACTATATATTTTATTGATTCCTACGATATTGTTTAGTTTATTTTTGATTATTATTGAACTAGGAAATTCTAAGGAAGGTCCTAGTTTTTTTTATATCGAAATATATACTGTAATATCAGAAAGTATGAGTCCGAGAATAAAGATTAATGATATTGTTCTTGTAAAAAAAGGATATGAAATAGATTCATATAAAAAAGGTAATATAATTTCTTTTTATAAAGAAGGAGAAGTTATTACTCATAGAATAGATCAAATAGTATCTATGGGAATGAGGCCTGCGTTTATTACAAAAGGTGATAATAATGCTGCTGCAGATGAAGAACTTGTTGAATATGATGATATTATTGGTAAAGTAGTGTTAACGCTTCCAAAATTAGGTGCGATTATGGCACTATTAAAGAATAAGTTGTTTTTCGGATCAGTATTGTTATTATTAATAGGAATTACTTATTATGACAATAAAATAAAACAAAAGAAAAAAGAACGTAAACTTGATAGAGAACGTTATGAAAAAAAATCAGATTTTTATTTTTAAACATTAGATAAATTAAAGGAGACAAAAAGAAAAATGGCTGATAGTCCAGAAGTTATTGAAGCAAGAGAAAAAACAAATGATAGAGCGTACTTTTTAGAAAACGTTAAAAAGATTCCAAGTTTAATAGAATGGGCAAATGATGAAATAAGAGCTGATAAAGAAGTGATTATGAGTGCAATTACTGTAGATGGTGGTGCTTTAGAGTTTGCAAGTGATGAACTAAAAGATGATAAGGAAGTATTACTTACAGCTGTTAAACAAGCAGGATGGACATGTTGTTATGCTAGTGATCGATTAAAAGCAGATAAAGATGTTTTAATTGAAGCTTGTAAAAATGATGGTCAAGTTTTATATTTTGCATCACAAGAATTAAGAGACGATAAAGATGTAGTACTTGAAGCAGTAAAGAATAAACCTATCATTCTTAAATACGCAAGTTCAAGATTAAGATCTGATAAAGATGTTGCTGTTGCAGCTATAACTAAAGGAAAAAATAAAGTTATTGAATATATTGCTCCAAATTTAAGAGATGATGAAGAAATAAAAAAGATATTAGAAGAATAAATAAGTAGATAGAATGTGGATAAACCACATTCTTTTTTTATTTTGAATAAATTAATATTTTTGGAATATATAAATAAAGAGGTGTTATAAATGAGAGATTATAGTAGATTAAATAAATATTTAGAATTTCCACGAGAAGTGGTTGAGAATATTCCTAAAATAACAGTTACTGCATTTGATGAAATATTAATTGAAAACTTTAAAGGAATTTTGGAGTATGAGGATTTTTTTGTAAGAATTAGTACAGAGATTGGGAATATAAATATTAATGGATTTAATTTAAGATTAAATCAAATGGCTGATAGCGATATTTTGGTTTCTGGTAAAATTGAAAATATTGATTTCGAGCGTAAGAATAGATAAATAGAAGGTAAATAGTATGTTTTTTAAGATTATAATTATGAAAATTACTGGTATGGTTAAAATAAAAGTTGAAGGCTTTTTTATAGAAAGATTTTTAAATTTGTGTAAAAATGAAAATATAATTTTTAAATCACTTGAACGAAAAGATAGTTCTTTTATAACATTTGAAATTATGAAATCTGATTTTAGAAAACTTAAGTTTATTGCTAGAAAAACAGGGTGTAAAGTAAGAATTGAAAATAAAACAGGGTTACCATTTTTTGTTAATAAATATAAGAAAAGAAAAGTTTTTGCAGTTGCATTAAGTGTAATTGCTTTTTTTATTATTGGACTATCTAATTTTATTTGGGAAGTAGAAATAGAAGGATTGCAAAAAATATGTAAAGATGATTTTAAAAATTATATTGAAGAAAAAGGGATTAAAGTTGGATGTTTTAAACCTCAAATAAATATTGAACAAATAGAAAATGAAATAAAAATTCAAAGAGAAGATATTGCTTGGGTTAGTATTGAATTTTTAGGAACAAAAGCTAAAATATCTATAAAAGAATCAATAGATATTCCAGAAATAATTAATAAAGATGAAATTTCTAATATAGTAGCAAGTTCCGATGCTGTAATAGAAAAAATAGTTGTAAGGAATGGAACTGCAAGAGTTAAAGAAGGAGATATTGTAAAAAAAGGTGATTTATTAGTTGAAGGAATAATAGAAGGTAAATATAAAGATGATAGAATGGTGCATGCAGATGCGGATATTATTGGAAAAGTTTTGTATACTTTAGAACGCTTTGATACATATATTCAAAAAAATAAAGTGAAAACAGGTCGAATTGAAAGTAAAAATTCAATAAATATAAAAAAATTTAAAATAAATTTTAATAAAAGGGTTTCAAAATTCGAAAAGTATGATACAATAAGGACGAATAATAAAATAAGATTATTTTCTAATTTTTTATTTCCAATTGAAATTGAAAAAATAATATTTGAAGAATATTATTTTGAAGATAAAAATTATTCGAAGGAAGAACTTGAGAATAAGATTGTTAGAGAATTGGAAGAAGAATTAGAAATACGATATAAGATATCACAATATGCAGACGAACACAAAAGAAGAGATGTAGTAGTTAATGAAACAAGTGAACGGTTTATCAGTCATATTAACATACGAAGTCCAAATTGAAATTGGAACTAAAGTCGCTAAATAGAAAGGATGGGAATTATGGTTGAGGAAAGAAGTCTGAAAGTTCTTTCGAATGATACAACTTTTTTTAGCAAAGTTTCTAATACTTTAACAAAACTGTTAACACCAACAAAAATTGGTATTAATGGAATGATGATAAATATTAAAAGAAGCAGTGCGATAAAAAATTACGAATTATTCAAGAGTTCAGAGGAAACAAGTGATGTTGCAAAAAAAGACCAATATCGCAATAGATATGAAGAAAGTTATACTTTATATTTAGAATCAATAGACAAACATATAATGGATTCTATTTATAAGAAGGTTAAAAATAATACAGCATCAACTTTTGAAAAAGATGCACTTTCTAATTATTATACAATAGTTCATTTAAAAGATACTGAATATTTAGAATATAAATACAGAAAACAAAAATTTTTATTAGACCTAGATTATCAAAGCTTATGCGCTGGTAAAAAGGAAAAAATTCTATCAAAATTTAATTTAATTTATATTGAAAAAATTGATGTAATTTATAAAGGATTATTAAAGAATTATTCTGTAAAATTGGCAGATGGATTAAGAGCTAAGAGAGTTAATCAAGTTGAACTTTATAAGAAAATATTTGAAACTCTTGAAGACTATATTAAAAATATCTTACCAATTAAGCTTAAAATAGAAGGAACTGAAAGATACGATAAAATTATTCAAGAATATGAAGAATATGAGAAATTTAATGTTGGAAAATTAGATGAAAAAGATTTCTTAGAGAAAAACATGATATTACTTGGATTAAGTAGAGTATTGTTTACACACAGTCTTCCACTTGTAGCTGCTGAACAATGTTATAATAAGTTGTTAAAAGATACACGTAACTTAATTGTTAAAACAAAATTAAAAGAGAAAAAAGAATCAACATATCAAATATTATTAGAATTAATTGAAGCATATAATGTAAAATTATTATCAACAAAAGTATATTGGGACAAACCATCAGAACGTGATGATTATAAGAAATTCTGGGATGCTTATAGTAAAACTAATTCTTCTAAACAAAAAGAAATACTATCTTTAAAAAGAGAATTACATGATACAGCAGATGAATATGAAAAATATGCTGAAATCAGAGCTTTTTATAAAGAAAAATTGGTTGATTTAGGTGTTATGAAAAATCTTAAGACTTCTTGTAAAACAATACCAGGTCACTTTATAAAAAAATAAAAAAGTTAAAGACGAGCTAAGATTAATCAATGATTGAGTTGTTAATCGCTCGTCTTTGTTGTCTTTTTTGGAAAGGGAAAATATGAAAAGATTTGCAGAAATAGAATATGTAAATTTTGATGAAAATAAAGATTATGAAGAATTAATTAATAAAGTTTTAGAAGAATGTTTTAAAACTGAAAAAATTGATGATTATAAACTATATATATCAGTTACATTAACAAATCCTGAATATATTAGAAAATTAAATAAGGAATATAGAGATATAGATAAAGAGACTGATGTTTTATCATTCCCAATGTTTGAAAAAGAAGATATTAAAGGGTTAAAAGATTTAATGTTTGAAGAAACTTTAGGAGATATAGTTGTATCTATAGATAGAGTAAAAGAACAAGCAGATGAATATGGACATAGTTTTGAAAGAGAACTTGCATATATGATAGTTCATGGTTTTTATCATTTGATGGGCGAAGATCATATGGTTGAAGAAGAAAAAGAACAAATGAGAAAAAAAGAAGAAAATGTTTTAGGAAAATTAAATATAGTTAGAGAATAATAGGGGATTTTTCTATGGAAGAAGAGAATAAATGGAGAAATAAAAGTTTCTTAAAAGCTGCTAAACATTCAATAGATGGAATTATATTTTTTGTTAAAACAGGAAGAAATATTAAACTTCAAATTTTTGCTGCAATATTAGTTGTAGTAGCTGCAATAATATTAAAAGTTAATTATATTGAAGCTGCAATTATAGGACTTACAATATTCTTAGTGTTTGCGTTTGAAGTTGTTAATACAGCAATTGAAAATTTAGCAGATCTTTATTCAATGGAATATAATGAAAAAATTAAAGCTATAAAAGATACAGCAGCAGGAGCTGTATCATTAGTTGCTATAGGATCTGTGGTAGTAGGAATTTCAATTTTTATGCCTAAGATACTTGCATTATTAAATTGGTTATAAAATTTTTAAATAAATATAAAAAGAGAGGTAACACATATGAAAAAAAGCGTTTTAGCAATTATAGTAATTGCGGTAGTACTTATTGGTGGTTTATTTTTCTACAAATTAGGTACTAAAGTTGGGGAAAATATGAAAGAAAATGAAGAAACAACTTTAGTAACAGAAGAGAAAGAAGAAACTGCAAAAACAGAAGAGAAAAAAGAAAGTAACATTAAAATTTTTAATGGAAATGAAAGACCAATTGCGTTTATGATTGATAACAATACAAATGCGCAACCACAAGCTTCACTTAATTCAACATATATGGTGTATGAAATTATAGTTGAAGGAAATGAATCAAGATTAATGGCATTATTTAAAGGAAAAGATTGTGATTCTGTAGGTCCAATTAGATCTTCAAGACATTATTTCTTAGATTATGCAATGGAAAATGATGCAATATATGCTCACTTAGGTATGAGTCCACAAGCAGATGAACAAATGAAAACATTTGGAATAAATAATATAAATGGTCAAGCATATGATACTGGTGCAGCAAGAACTGCAACATCATTATATTGGAGAGCTACACATAAAAAAGCTCCTCATAATGCATATACAAATATCCCATCTATTAAACAAATTGCACAAAGCAAAGGATATAGTTTAACATCAGAACAAGATAGTGTATTAAACTATGTTGAAAAAGAAGTTGTATTAGATGGAGAAAATGCACAAGTTGCAAATACAATAACAATTCCTTATTCATCAGGACATAAAGTAAGATATGAATATGATGAAGAAACAGGAAGATATACAAGATACTCAAAAGGTAGATTGATGAAAGATGAAGTAACTGGAGAAAGCGTTACTACAAAAAATTTAATAGTAACATTTGCTGAAAACTATACATTAAATGATGGTGAAAATAAAGGTAGACAAGATGTTGTAACAGTTGGTTCATTAGATGGATATTATATTACAAATGGTAAAGCAATTAAAATTAAATGTAATAAAGAATCTAGATCAGCTCAAACACAATATGTTGATTTAGAAGGTAATGAAATCGAAGTTAATGATGGAAACACATGGGTAAATATATGCCCAATCGATGCTAACGTTACTATAACAGAATAATAGAAAAGGAATAAAAAATGGAAGAATTTAAATCAGGTTTTGTCACATTAGTAGGTAGAACAAATGTAGGAAAATCTACATTATTAAATGCACTTGCAAAAGAAAAAGTTGCGATAACAGCTAATAAAGTTCAAACAACAAGAACAGCAATAAAGGCTATATTAAATGATGAAAAATATCAAATTATAGTTACAGATACACCAGGTATTCATAGACCTAAAACTAAACTTGGTGAAACTATGGTTGATACAGCCTTTACTATGTTTTCAGAAGTGGATGTTATTTTATTCTTGATAGAAGCAACATCAGATGAAATTGGTAGAGGTGATAGAAGAATCTTAGATAAGATTATTGAAAGTAAAAAGCCTTGTATATTAGTAATAAACAAAATTGATTTAGTTCAAAAAGATAAATTATTAAATTTAATAAAATTATATAGTCAAGAATATGATTTTAAAGCAGTAGTTCCGATATCAGCAAGTAAAGATGATGGAACTGAAATAATCGTTAATGAACTTGTAAAATTATTACCAGTTGGTCCTAAATATTATGCTGATGATGAATATACAGATCAAACTATGAGACAAATAGCTGAAGAGATAATTAGAGAAAAAGCATTAAAATTATTAGATGATGAAGTACCACATGGAATTTATGTAGAAGTTGAAAGTTTTAAAAATAGAACTACAACTAAAGGGCAAGATATTTATGATATTGATGCAACTATTTATTGTTTAAGAGAATCTCATAAAGGAATTATAATTGGTAAAGGCGGAAACTTGTTAAAAAGAATTGCAAGTTATGCAAGACAAGATTTAGAAAAGATGCTTGATACTAAAGTAAACCTAAAAGTTTGGGTTAAAGTTAAAGAAGATTGGCTAGAAAAAGATAATATTGTTAATAAATTTAAATTAAAATAATTATACCAGTATAAATCTTCTAAAATTTACAAAAGATAATACAAAGAAAATTTTAAATAAGAAAGGAAAACAGTATGCTAAGTAATATTGTATGGAATGTATTCAAGCAAACTGGAGATATAAATTCATATTTAGAATTTGTAGAAGTAAAAAATATAGAAGAAAATTTGAAGGTAACAATAGATGAAACAAGTAAAAGTAAATGGAATAATTATATCAGAAAGTAATATGGGGGATTTTGACAAGATGCTTACCATCTTGACCCCCAATTTGGGTAAAATTGCGTGCAGTGCAAAAGGATCAAGGAGGCCCAAAAGTCTTCTTCTTAGCGGTACGCAATTTTTATGCTTTGGTGAATATATGCTATTTAAAGGTTCAGAAACATATACAATGAATTCTTGTGAAACTATTGAATTATTTTATAATATTAGGACAGATTTAGATAAACTTACATATGCGTCACATATAACAAAAATAATTAATGATGTAACAACAGAAAATCAAAATTCATATAATACTTTAAAATTATTTTTAAATACACTTTATATGATATCTGAAACTGATAAAAATTTGGATTTTATAGTTGCTGTATTTAAACTTAGATTATTGAAGATACTAGGATTTGCGCCTAATGTTAGAACATGTACAGGGTGCTCATCTAAAGAAAATATAACTCATTTTAGTATTATAGATAATGGATTTAAATGTGGTGCATGTAGTAAGCAAGATACAGGTGCAATTCAAATGTCTGATGCTACTAAAAATGCGATAATTTATATTATGGGAGCAGATCCTAAAAAGATATTTTCGTTTGAATTATCTGAGTCTTGTCAAAAAGAATTAGAATTAATATCTAATATTTATTTTAATGAGAAATTAGAAAAAGAGTATAAAATTGAAAAATTATTCTAGAAATAGCTTAAATACACAAAAAATTCACTTGCAAAATTGACAGATTACTTATATAATGAAAGTGTAAAATACATAAAAAGGAGTGGTTATTATGAACATTACAATAACAGGAAAAGAATTAAAAGCTACAGACGCAATTAAAGATTATATTGAGGAGAAATTAACAAGAATAGAAAAATACTTTGCAGACGAATCAATAGATGTGACAGCTACAATTAAAAAAGAAAATGCAGCAACAGAAATTGCTGAAATGTATGTTTCAGTAAAAGGTGTATCTTACAAAGCAGTTACAGAAGATAAAGATTTATATGCAGCTATAGATAAAGATATTGATATTTTAGAAGGACAAATCAGAAAAACAAAAGCTAAAAAAGAAAAAATGATGAAAGATTCTTCAATTAAACAAATGAATATATCAGGAGTTGCTGAAGAAAAAACTATTGAAGATGAAGTTATTAAATCTTTAACATATGATATTAAACCAATTTCTGTAGAAGATGCAAAATTAAAATTATCTGAAAGAAAAGGAAATATATTCTTAACTTTCGTAAATGTTGATACAGGAAAAGTAAATGTTATATTTAAATTAAAAGATTCAAATAATTATGGTTTAGTAGAACCAGAAGTATAATAAAAAATGCCGGAAGAATTATCTTCCGGTTTTTTGTTTGCCAAAAAATTCTAGTGTAATATTTTTAAAAATGCACATTATATAATTAGAAAATGATTGTTTCCTAAATGTTTAATTATTCATATAAGAAATTCTATATGAATGGTTAGCTATTTGGAACAATATATTTTCGATTAGATAGATATTTATAACATTAAAAATTTGGAGGTGAACAAGATGGCAAGAAGTAACAAAAACGTAGTTCCAGAAGCTATGGATTCATTAGAAAGATTCAAATATGAAGTTGCTAGTGAAGTTGGAGTTAATTTAAAAAATGGTTATAATGGAAATATATCAGCAAGAGATGCAGGAAGAATTGGTGGAAATATGGTTAAAAAAATGATTCAACAAGCTGAAAACCAAATGGCTAACAAATAGTAAAAAACTTTTTTAGAAGGTAAGAAGAATTTCTTGCCTTCTTTTTTAATTAAAAATAGTTGTCAAAAATGCGTTTAATGATATAATAACAAATGTAAAATGAAGATAGGAGAGAATATATGTTTAAATTAATGACAATTGATCTAGATGGTACATTACTTAATTCATATGGTGAAGTTTCAGAAGAAACTAGAAAAGCATTATTAGCAGCTAAAGAAAGAGGTACAGAGGTTGTTTTAGCATCTGGTAGACCTATTAGTTCTACTGAAAGTTTAGCAGTTGAACTAGGTGTTGATAATTATTTAATTTCAGGTAATGGTGCTGCAGTATATGATATAAAAGAGCAAAAAGTTATTTATGATAGATTTTTAACAAAAGAACAAGTTATGAAAATTGCAAAATTGTGTGAAGATAATAGTTTCTTTTATAATGTTTATACTGAAGATGAAGTAATTGCTAGTTCATTAAATTACAATGTTCTTTTTTATCATAAAGAAAATGTTAAAAAAATTGAAGAAAAAAGAACTCACATTAATGTTGTTCAAAATATAATGGAATATATAGAACAATCTGGTAAAGATAAGTTTTTAAAAATCACTGTTTGTGATGAGTCTCAATTTATTTTTAATAGCATAATGAAAAGATTAAAAGAGATAGATGGAATTGATGTACTAGAAACAGCATATATGTCTAGGAAAAAAATTAAAGATGGAACTGACGATGTTGATATTCATTATTTCTATACAGAAATTACAAATAAAAATGTAAATAAATGGTCAGCTATTGAATTTTTATTAGAAAAATTAAATATAAAAAGAGAAGAAGTTATATCGATAGGAGATAACTTAAATGATAAAGAAATGATTGAAAATGCAGGGTTAGGAGTAGTTATGGGAAATAGTAATCCGATAATGAAAGAGCTTGCAGATGAGATTGTTGCAGATAACAATTCAGAAGGTGTTTTAGAAGCCGTAAATAGGTTCGTTTTAAATTCGTAAAAACCTTCCAAATACTACATTTTTTGACAAATGTAACAAGAAAATTACAGTATAAATAAGTTTTGATTACAAGTGCCCAATTTGTTGATTTTGGGCATTTTTTATTGTAGAATAAAGAAAAATGGTATTTTGTAAAAATGCCATAATAGCGTTAAAAATAAATTTTTTAAGGGATAAAGGGAGGATTTTATCATGGCAATGAACCCAATGCAAAGAAGAGCTAGAAATTCATTTTTAATAGGATTTTTAGTATCATTAATACTTATGACAGTTGTTGTTATAGGATTATTAATGCAAATTAAAACTATAAACGAGGCTAAAGAAGCTTTAGAACAGTTACAACAAACTGTTTATGTAGCTAGTGCAGATCTAGAATCTGGACAAGTTGTTACATTAGATGAACATTTTAGAATGGATACTGTTCAAACAACTATGGATATAAGTAATGTTATAGATGATACAACATTCCAATTTTTAGATGAAGAAGGAATTCCAACTCCAAAATATAATCAAGATGGAAGCGAAAAAACAAAACACGTTATGATGAAAGTTAACGTTCCTGCAGGAGCAATTGTAACAAAGGATATGCTTGTAGAAGTTGGTGAAGAAACAACTAATACACAAAGAATTCAAGAATATACAATGATCCAATTACCATCGCACTTAAAAAATGGTCAATATATAGATGTAAGAATGTCTTTACCAACAGGACAAGATTATATTGTTTTATCTAAGAAAAGAGTATTAGGAACAGATGCACAAACAATATGGTTAAAAGTAGATGAATTCGAAATTAGTTTAATGAACAGTGCAATTGTTGAATCATACCAAATCATGGGTGCTAAATTATATGCAACACTTTATAGCGAAGCTGGAATGCAAGAAAAAGCACAATCTACATATACTGTAAGTAGAAATGTTTATGATTTAATGATTAATAACCCTAATATTTTAAATGATATTAAAGTTGATTATGCAAATAGATTAAATCACGAGCAAAGAGTTTTATACTTTGATTCAATCTTAACTCAACTTGAAGAAGATGAAAAACGTGAATTAGTAAACACAGGTGTTTCTGAAGATAGAGCGACAATCAGTGCAACAAGACTTGATTATGTTTCTCAACTTGAAGGAACAGAAGATGTAGGATTTACAGGAAAATAAAAAATTGCGGGAGGATATCATGAAGAAAGTTGCATTCATAGGAAGTTATGATAAAGCAGATATGATAATCTATGTAGCTAAAATATTAACTTTAATGGGTAAATCAGTTTTAGTAGTAGATTCAACAGCTTTGCAAAAAACAAGATATATAGTTCCCGCAATGGAAGCTTCTAAGCAATATATAACTACATATGAAAAAATAGATATTGCTATTGGATTTGAGAATTTAGCTCAAATAAAAGAGTATAGAACAGCAGAAACTAAAGATGAATTTAATTATGATTACGTATTACTTGATATAGATAGTTATAAAGGCTATGTATATTTCGGAGTAAAACCAGACGATAAACACTTTTTTATAACTTCATTTGATTTATATTGTCTAAGACGTGGATTACAAGTTTTTAGAAGATTAGAAGGTCAAGTAGAAGTAACAAAAGTTTTATTTACAAAAGAAATGTTACCTGAAGAAGAACAATTCTTAGAACATCTTTCAAAAGGTCTAAAGATTAAATGGGATAAAGATGTAATCTATTTCCCATTTGAACTAGGAGATCAAAATGCAATATTCTCAAATCAAAGAAGTGGAAGAATACGTATGAGAGGTATAAGCCAAACATATGTAGACGGGATAATATATATGACAGAAGAACTTAGCGGTTCTAATTCTGGAGAAGTAAAAAGAGCAGCTAAGCATATTGAAAGATAGAAGGTACACAGGAGGAAAAAGATGCCAATAATAGGTTTTTGGAGTGCGAACCCAAAAGAATCTGGACAAACATTATCTATAGCAGCTTTAGCAACTTATATGGCTATAGAACATAACTATAAAATTTTGTTAATAGATGCTACATTTGATAATGATGCTTTGGAAAGATGTTTTTGGAAAGTTAATGGAACAAAAGATGTCGCAAAAATGCTAAATAAAGGTAAAATGGATATTTCATCTGGAGCAGAAGGTTTAGTAAGTGCAGTTGCAAGTAATAAAACTACACCTGAGATAATTACAAACTATACAAGAGTTGTTTTTAAAAATAGACTTGATATACTTTGTGGTTTAAAAACTAAGATTCCAGAAGAATTTACAAAATCATTAATGCTTTATAAAGATTTAGTAAAAACGGCAGATAAATATTATGATTTAGTGTTTGTTGACTTAGAAAAAACTTTGAAAAAAGAAACAACAAAAACACTTTTAGAGACATCACATGTAATTGTTACTAACTTTTCACAAAATCTAAAACAAATAGATGAGTATATGGAAGTTAAAGCAAAAAATCCTGGAATATTAAAAAGAGATAAATGTTTAACATTATTATCTAGAGCAGATGAAAATTCAAAATATAATGTTAAAAATGTTACAAGATATATTAAGGAAAAAGATTTAAATCAAGTAACTTATAATCCAATCTTTATGGAAGCTGCTTCTGAAGCAGGAGTTGCAACATTTTTCCTTAAATCAAGATTATCAAGTTCAGCAAATGATAAAAATTCAGCATTTATTAAATCAGTTGCAGAGTTAGCAAAAGCAATTGATTATAAATTAGAAGAATTAAAATATAAAGCGTAATTTTTTAAAAGGAAGGAGCCTATAATAATGGATATAGGAAATTTAGCAGGTACATTTTTTATACTTGTACTTGTATTTGCGGTAATCGCATACTTTCTAAAAAAGAATAAAAATGAACAGGTAGAAGAAGCAGTAGAAGTTGATGATAAAACTTATACTCTTGATAAGATGGTTAAATTCGTTAAATCAAGATTAGATGAAATCACAAAAATCAACTTATATGATATTGGTTTATCTGAAGAAGAATTAAAAAGAAGAAGAGCTAAAAAGTATGAATTAAAGAAAGCTCTTAAAGGATGTACATATGGTGACGTTAATGATAAGAAATATGTTAAAGAATTAATATATGACTTATTATCAAAAGAGTATGGCGTTGATGAAACAAACATTTCAAAAGCTATTCCATTTGATACTCCATCATTATTAACTCCACAAGATAAATTTGATATTTTAATTCATGAATATAAAAAGACATTTTCTTATGAAGCTTTAACAGAGATCATTAAGAAATATAATCTTGCTGCGCTTAAATATGTTGAAGGTGAATCAAAACCTTGTTATGTTATAACAAATGAGGAAATTGATGATATATATGAACAAGAACAATTCCACTTAGAATTTGCTGATAAACTTGAAGTTGTTGTTCAAAGAATATATCAAAAATATAAAGGATTCAGTAGTATCGATGAAGTAAGAGATATGAACATAGACGGTGTTTCTGGTGGTACATCTGGTCTTCCAGAATCATTCTTAAGCCAAGTTGCTCAAACTGATGGTGACTACTTAAAACAAGCTATGGAATCAAAAATTCCAAGAGCCTGCGATGCGATTTGGATATTCTTCCAAGGTAAATCAATTCGTTTAGCATTCTTATC
>JAZLBY010000084.1:0-2380 GCA_045613965.1 Candidatus Scatovivens sp. | reverse complement strand
TCAAGAAAAATATAAGTTCATAAAACTTGACCAAGAAAGCTATTATCTTGATAGCGTTCCAATAGAATTTTCGCTAATTGCTATAATAAGCGTAAACATTGCAAGCGTTGCAATTTGTATGTTTACACTTATATTTCCAGCGCGAAACATTAGCAAAATAAATCCAATGGATAATATAAAATTCGAATAAACACAAAAAATAAATCAAAGAAATAATTATCTCTTGTCTAATTTTTCAATAAGTTTTCCAAGTTCTGAATAGGTATAATCTCTATTGTCTCGTAACTTTTCATCAAGGGATTTGTTTGCATTTTTAATAGCATTTTCTAAACTTCCACCATTTCGTTCAAAATAGTTATGCAACCCTTTACATTTTTTGAAAAACTCTTCTTTCTTTTCGTAAGGAACTTGTTTATTTAAGTCTTTAATCAAAGAAGGTTGATTGTCATAAGGACGTGAAGTGTATAGGAAGTAATAAAGAAAAAATAATTCAGTGCAACGATGCGTTTCAAAAAACTCTATTTCGCACTTTTTATTTTTACAATACTTTTTCTTAAAATTTTCGTATTCAATTTTACCATCTCCTTCGCTTTTATTGTCCATATCTATTAAACAAAAAATACGACTATATCTTTTTGTTATTCCTTCTTCAATCTTTAATTCTAATTCTTTAAGACTTGACTGTTTCGGATAATCAGGCTTGAAATTTAAACCTTTAAATACATCTTGCAAAGACTTTATATAATACCATTCTGTAATGCCTTCTCCCAAAATTAGTGTAGTAGGTTTTAATTTTCCGTTCATTTTAATCCTCCAAGTTTATAAAAATACTACCTAAATCTGGCTTTGCACCTAAGCGTCCGATATAATATGCATCGAAGAGAGAGAGCTCTTTATCTAATCCAAACGAATCTCCTCTAAAATATTCAGATGATGCTGTTTCTTGATTCTTTTCTACAAACCAAACAACACCTCTATTGTTATTTATCAAATCTTGAGAAAGTAAAGTTGTTTCTTGGCTTGTGATAATCAATTGTGATTTTTCAGAATTAAATAGAAAAACACTTAAATAGTAAAACAACAAATCTTTATGCAAATCTTCGCCAAGCTCATCAAGATAATATACGTGCGATGATGTTATCATATCAAATAATGGCTCCAATATACGAATATATTTTATAGTTCCCTTTGATTGCAAATTAATAGAAACTTCAAAATCTCCATTTTTAGAATAATTTGTAAAAGAAATAGATTCCTCTCTATCTTTTAATAATTCTTCTTTTATTTCTTGTGGAATATTTTTCTTTTCAATTCTTTCACGAAAGTCTTTTGGTACATTAGGATACTCAGTAATAGGATTATATTCTATGATATTCAAATCAGCCTTTCGTAACATAAGATTATAGAACTTACGTTTTTTTGCATCTAAAAAACTATCTTGTAAGATTTTTTCAGCACCTTGTTTTTTATCACCATCAATTTCGTGATAATTCTCCATAATCCATTTATGAAGTTTTTTGAAAGGTACAATATCTTTTTCGAAATCAGATTTGCCGCAAACAGAAAGAACACTATGATTATTTAAAGTGACTTTTCGAATATCGTTTTGTGTTTCTATTTCTAATTCTAATGTTTCTCCAAACTTTATTTCAGCCCTTATATTCTCATCAACAAACTTTCGTTCATAGAATAATTCCTTTGATTTGTTAGGATAATAATAAAGACTCTCTTCTAAAATATTTTTTGTATTAAACACAACCTTATAATCATATCTTATATCATTTGCATAGAATGATATAAACATTTCAGTCGGTTCATTTTTTGTTAAAACAAAAGGAATAACACCTATGACACTTTTATCTGAAAAAAGTTGTGGTTTAACTAATATGCTAAACACCTCATTCAATGCAAATAAAATATTAGACTTTCCAGAAGCATTAGAGCCATACAAAATCGCTAATTTATATAAATAAACCCCTTCTTCAACTTTTTCAACTAATACGGAATCTGTTTCTGCTGCAATGAAGTTTAATTCTTGTTTATCACGAATAGAAAGATAATTCTTTACCCAAAAATTTCTTATCATAATGACTTTTTGTGTGATTATTGTTGTTGCAAAGTTACAAATTATTTTTATTAAACTTATTGTTTGATAAAAAAATAATCAAATGAATAACATAGAATTGCAAAAGATTGTTTTTCAAAAATAAAACAAAGAAACAATAAAATATTTCTTTGTTTTATTTTTTTAATTCTTTGTTTTAATTTCTTCTTTCTTTGAAAGAATCTACTCTTATCTGTTTGGAATAAATTGAATTAAAAATTGCTTAATTTTATTTTTTCTAAAAGTATTGTCTTTTGGTGTTCTGAATTTTTGAAT
>JAZLBY010000083.1:0-31049 GCA_045613965.1 Candidatus Scatovivens sp. | reverse complement strand
ACCGAAAGGAACGTCACTTGTGATGATAAATTTGTAACCATGTTTATCAGTTTTGATGGTAAGTTTTTTAACTTTTATTTCTTTGTCAAATTCACCGACGCAGTGCATAACCATTTGAGATAGAGCAGCTTCTGATATTTCTACACGACCTTTTTTTGAAAATTCTGGTCGAACTACAGATTTTTCAAAAAGTTTTGTATTTGTTGGTTTGTTATGCTTCATAAAAACCCGTACGGCTTTGTAAAAAATCTGAGGATAATTTCGCTTAATTTCGATTGATGGAACAGGTATAACGTGTTTTCCTTCTGTTACTCTAATATTTCTTGCCATAGCCATTTCTTCTTCTGTTGCTACATCAGTTATATAAATAGTCTCAGAAATAGGTTCAAATCCTAAATTCTCTGCTATTCTTCTTACCATTTCATCTGATGTACCTAATATCAAAATACTTTCTGGTCTTTTAGATTTAATAACTTTTTGTATTTCTTTTCTTCTTTCTTCATTTTGAAATAAGGCATTTCTAACAGTCTCTATCTTAGTAGGCGCTTTTTTAGCTGATATTCCAGCTAAAACTTCATTACCACTAATTAAAAGTCCATCATCAATTATATAATTAATTCCTCTTTCATTAGCAACCATTTGAGCTCTATAACTTTTACCAGTTCCAGATGGTCCTACGAAAGCATATGTTTTCATTTTATGTCCAAATAACATATAATTCTCCTAAAATTTATTTCGTTTGCATTATATCATTTATCATTTATTTTCACAAGTAATATTACTTATTTGGAAAACAAAAAAGCGGGGATTATTTCCCCGCTAATTTACTATTATTTTGTAATCCATTTTACTAAATCTAAGTTTTCTGAATCTAATAACATTTCATGTTTTGGCATTACTCTAAATGTATATCCATAATTTCCGCCTGATTTTAAATCAAGAACAGCTTCATATTTTAATGTTCCTTTTTCTTTATCTTCTCCAATTTTATTCATTGTTTCTGTATATACATTTCTTACAGATCCATTTTCTAAAAATTGTCCAAAATAAACTTGGATATCAGTATTTTCTTCTGATATATTTGGAAGTTTTACTTCGCATGTTACTGTGATTTGTGTTCCTGCAACTAATTTTGCATTATCTACATTTCTATCTTGAACTAGTTCAATTTTATGCCAATTTTCTTTTGCTTCTTTTTTCCAATTTGAAAAATCAGCTACTTTTGATAAATCATTAAAATGTCTATTTTTCAAAATGCAAAGTGGCATATATAAATCATTTACATAGTCACAAACCATTCTAGCTGTACTATATTTTCCACCAGTTGTTTTGATAGAATTTTTCATGTATGTCATCCACTCTTTTGAAATACCATTTCTATCTTTAGCATAATATGCTGGGATAATTTTGTTTTCTAATGTATGATATAAACTATTGCTATCTGCTTTATCTTGTTCTTCATAAGAATCATAATGTGCGTTAGTTCCAATTGTCCATCCATTAGTTCCATCATATCCTTCGCACCACCATCCATCAAGTACACTAAAGTTAATTGCACCGTTTACTGATGCTTTCTCTCCTGATGTTCCTGAAGCTTCCATTGGTCTTCTTGGATTATTTAACCATACGTCAACACCACTGATTAAATATCTTGATACTCCTATGTTATAGTTTTCTAATAAGAATATTTTTCCTTTAAATTGTGGCATTAATGAAATTTCATGTATGAATTTTATTAAATCTTGTCCATCTCTATCAGCTGGATGTGCTTTTCCTGCAAATACGATTTGAACTGGTCTTTGTTCATCATTTAATATTTGTGTTAATCTTGCGATATCTTTAAATAATAATGTTGCTCTTTTATATGTTGCAAATCTTCTTGCGAAACCAATTGTTAATGCATTTGGATTTAATTTATTTACAACTTCAGCAATTTGATCATATCCGATTCCGCTATTTACATATCTTTCTGTAACATTATGTTTAATTAATGTTATTAATTTTTCTTTTCTCTTAGTATGTTCTTCCCATAATCTTTCATCAGGAATATTATCTATTTTTTCCCATGTAGAATCTAAATGAATTCTATCTTGCCAATATGGTGGTAAATATTCATTAAATAATTCTTTTAAGTTTGGAGCAAGCCATGTGCATGTATGAATACCATTTGTTACGTGTGTAATTGGTGATTCATCTTCAGCGATATTTGGCCATACATCAGCGAATAATTCTCTTGATACTTCACCATGTAATTTACTTACACCATTTTTCTTACCAGCAATTTTTAAAGCTAAAACTCCCATATTGAATCCAGCTTCCATTTCATTACCAGCCATACCTAATTTTAAGAATTCTTCTTTTGTAATACCTAATTTATCCCAATATCCATTAAAGTATTTTTCTACTAATGGAATTTCAAATATATCATTTCCAGCAGGTACTGGTGTATGTGTTGTAAATACTGTTTGAACTGTAGCTATTTCTTTTGCAAGTTCAAATGAGATTTGTTTCTCTTCCATTATATTTTTAATTAATTCTAATGTTAAGAAAGAAGAATGTCCTTCATTCATATGATATACTGCAGGATTAAATCCTAATGTTCTTAATAATTTAACACCAGCCATACCTAAAACGATTTCTTGACGAATTCTCATTTCTTTATCTCCACCATATAAGCGAAGTGTAATTGGTCTTAAATCTTCATCATTTTTCTCAATATCAGAATCCATTAAATATAATTTAATTCTTCCAACACAAATTTGCCAAACTTTTAAATATAAAGTTCTTTCTCCTAGTGGAATATCAATTATAATATCATCATCCATTTTATCTTTTACTGTTGTAATTGGTAAATTGTATAAATCAATATTATGATATTCTGAACATTGTTCACCACGTGAGTTAATTCTTTGGTGGAAATATCCGTTTTTATATAATAGACCAACAGCTACAAAAGGTAATCCTAAATCACTAGCAGATTTTAAATGATCTCCAGATAAAATTCCAAGTCCTCCTGAATAAATAGGAACAATTTCATCTAAACCATATTCTGCTGAGAAATATGCAATAACATCTTCTTTGTTATTTGGATAATTTTCTGCAAACCATGTGTCTTTACTATTCATATAGCATTCGTAGTGTTCAACGGCAATGTCGTATTCTCTTAAGAAATCAGCATTTTGTACCATTTCTTCTACTTTTTCTTGACTAATCATTTTTAAAAATTTAACAGGATTTTTCTCACTAACTTCCCATAAATCTTTGTCCATAGTCTTAAATAATTTTAAAAATTCAGTGTTCCATGACCACCATAAATTGTTAGCCATTTCTGATAATTTACCTATTCTTTTAGGCAATTGTGGCACTACTGTAACTCTGTTGAATATATACATTATATATTCCTCCTTTGTATTTAAAAAATTTACTTTCATTTGTTTGTATACTATTTAATTATCTATTAAAAAAATTTTTTTGTCAATTGAAAAATGTAATAATTTTCATAATTTAAACAACTATTTTTATGGTATTCTTCCCTCTTTACATTTAAATTATTTTTTAATTACGTTTGTGTTACATCTTAGTTTTTTCTTATTAAATATATTATAATAACTATGTATATTATACGGAGGTCATATTATGGATTTATTAAATAGTAATAGAAGAAATGTTAACATTTGTAAGAAAGCTTTATATGCTAAACAATTAAGCATATATGCTCATCTTTGCAAAAAATATCAACAACTAGCTGATTTAAATAAAGGACTTACACCTGCAGAAATTGAGCAAAAGTATTCTTATATTTTAACTCAAATTTCTTCTGGAATGTCTGTTGAGGAAGCAATTAAAAATGATACAATATTACATGGTCAAGATTATGAAACAGCAACACATGGTTATTCAAAAGATGAAAGAGACATTTTCAAAATCTATGCAAAATTTTCAACTCTTTATCATGATTATAAATATGCATCACAATTATTAAACGAAGCAACAGCTTCAAAAGGAGAACCAGATCCAAAAAAATATGCTGAATTTGAAAGATTTATGAATTCAAGTGATTCTCGTTCTCAAAATAGTACAAGAATATTTTTACATGATATAAAAAGCCACTCTCCAACATTCAACGCATTCTCAGCTTATGTAACTGCAAGAGAAGCTGTTAAATCAATATCTGAAATTGATAATTCTCATATTGACCATGAAAAAATTGCAGCATCTATGACACCAGGAACATTTGGAGCTAATATTAGAGGATGTAAAACACGTCTTTTAACAAATCCATTAAGAGCAAAAGATGATAAAATTAAAGAAGCTGAAGATAAATTCTTCGCAATCAAAGCTGAAAATAGCATTCAAAGATTCTGCACAAAACACAGAACTGCAATTAGAAGAGTATTCGCTACAGTTCTTGCTGCTGGTTTAATTTTTGTAGCAGGTCAACACATAAGCGACGCACACATTTATAATAATTTAAATATAGATACAGCTGCATCTCAAGGTTATGAAGTTGTTCTTACACAAGATACTCAATCTGAAATTCAAAGAGTTGAACAACTTATAAATGATGCAAAAGCTTCACCTGACACACCAACATATGAAGAATTAGCTTCTATTAGATATGGTTTAGATGAAGTAATCGATAATGTTATGACTGATTTAGTTACAGATGCATTTGAAGAAGCTCATCCAGAATATCAAGTTTTAGGAGTTGAAACTCGTTATGATAAAACTGTTAATCAAGGAAAAAGCCCTAATTCAGAACCAGCTAAAGAAAATACTGTTACTATTACATATTTAGACGAAAACGGTGAACAAAAAACTGAAAATGTTCAAAACTTTTCTGCAACAGCATTATTAAACAATGCAATCGAAGAAAGTTTTAATGATGAATATAAATTAGATGGACTTCATCCATCATCTACTCCAAATCCTGATCAAAATTTCATTCAAAATGATCAAGAAGTATATGATTTAATATTAGAATATGAAGAAGTATTAGGTGGAATCAAACATTTATCTGCAACAAAACTTGTATATAAAGATGGAAACTTTTTAGTTGGTCCTTCTTTAAAATCAGTTACACCTGAAAAAGTTGTTGTTGAAGATACTCAACCAACAATTGATGACGGAGACGAAAGATAATTAAATAACAATGAAAAAAGAACTTCTAACGAAGTGCTTTTTTATTATAATTATTTTTCATTTAAATTAAACGCATATGGTAATAATTCTTCAAATTTATATTCTTCTACTTTATTATCATACACAGTATAAACTTTAAAATCTTTCCCTACGAATTCACTCATAAATTGTCTACAATAACCGCAAGGTAAACATTTTTCTGCAGGCTTTCCTTCTGGTCCTCCCATTATAACAATTCTATCAAATAAGAATTCACCTTCTGATATTGCTTTTAAAAAAGCAACTCTTTCTGCACAATAACTTTGAATTCCATTGTTTTGAATATTACATCCTGTATATTTTTTACCATTTCTTGTTGTTAAAACAGCCCCAACTGTATATGGAGTATATTTTACATATGCTCTATTTCTCATGTTATTTGCTAATATTACATCATCATTTAAATCAATTGTCATAACTAACCTCCTATTTATATTTTCTGATATTTACAAGAAACTTTCCACTTTTTGTTTCTTTTTCAATTCCGTCAAAAATAAATTTACCTTTTCCACGTATTGTTATTATATCATTAATTTCTATTTTTTTGGAATCCTTAAATTCATTTATTGAATTTAAAAAAACTTTTCCTTCACTAATAATCTCACTAGCTCTTGTTCTTGAAGAATTAGCAAGCTCTGAAACAAAATTATCTAATCTTAATGATGATACTATTACATTGAAATTTTCAAATTCCGTTTCAACATAAGTTAATTCATTAATCGATACAACCTCAATTTCTGATTTTCTAAATCTTGTTAGCCCTTTTAAATCTTCTGCTAAAATTTTTGATATTTCTGAAAACACAATAATGTCTGCACCAAAATCAGTTACAATTATATCTCCAAACTTTTCTCTTTTAATTCCAAGCTTCATAATTCCACTCAGAAATTCTCGATGCTCATATTCTATATTATTAGGAAGCTTTATTCTTATAATACTGAATATCTTTTCATAATTTTTTAGAAGCATATCTTCATTTATTTTTTCTGGATAAAATATTAATACACTTCTATCTGCATCTTCTTTTCCTCCATAGAAAACGTAATTAAAAACTCTTTCTTCCTTTAATACTTTTTCTACAATAGATCTTTCTGATATATGTAAAAAATCTGTATATGTTATTTTGTTTTTTGTTTTACATTCATCATACTTATCAATTAATTTTGCAATTAGCATTTTATACTCAGTATCTTTATGCTTTTCTTTTGCCTTTTCAAACATATTCTTACCCTATTTGACCACCAATATTTTTTATCTTACTTATTTGCATTATATCTTTAATTGTACTAACTATATTTTTTGCATCTAATCCATATTGCTCTTCTATTTCTTTAACACTTCCATGTTTTACAAATTCATCTGGATATGCAAATTTTTCTACTTTTTTATTTAATTTATTTTTATAAAGTACTTCTTCAACTTTACTTCCTAAGCCACCAATTATTGTTCCATCTTCTATTGTAACAATAATATTTGACATATTATCAATTAAAGTTTTTTCATCAAACGGTTTTAAAAATCTAGCATTAATAACATTAGCTGTAATACCATCTTCTTTTAAAAGATCTGAAACTTCTTTAGCTCTTGCTACCATTTTACCAATAGCTACAATTGTAAGATCATTACCTTTTTCTATAACTTCAGCTTTACCAAATTCGATTTTCTCACAAGAATCAAATGTTATCTCTTCTCCACCTCTTGGATATCTTAATAAAACAGGTTTTTTCAAATCTATAGAAAATTCCATCATACTTTCTAATTCTGAAAAATCTTTTGGCGCCATAATTGTAAAATTAGGAATTGTATTAGTAAAAGCCATATCTAATAATCCTTGATGTGTCTCTCCATCATTTCCTACAATACCTGCTCTATCAGCACATATTACTACAGGTAAATTTTGAATTGCTACATCATGAACCAATTGATCATATGCTCTTTGAATAAAAGATGAGTATAACGGTACAACTGGTACCATACCTGATTTTGCTAATCCCGCTGCCATACCTACTGCATGTTGTTCTGCAATTCCAACATCAAAAAATCTATTTGGATATTTTTTTGCAAAGTCTGTAAGTCCAGTTCCATCTTTCATAGCTGCAGTTATTGCAACAACCCTTTTATTATTCTTAGCAATTTTAACTAAACTTTCTCCAAATACTTTTGAATAATCTTTTTTTCCTGAGCTTATTTTTTCACCAGTTTCTTTATTAAATTTTGATGTACTATGAAATTTATCTGAATTTAATTCTGCTGGTTTATATCCTTTACCTTTTTTAGTTAACACATGAATTAAAATTGGTCCTTCTTGTTCTTTTGTTATTTTAAATATATCTTCTAATTTTTCAATATTATGACCATCAACTGGTCCTAAATATCTAAAGCCAATATCTTCAAAATACATTTTTGGTATAACAAGTTGTTTAATACCTCTTTTTGTTCTTTGAACAAATTTTACTATCTTTTTACCAACTACTGGAATCTTATTAATAACTTTTTTACCTTTAACACTTGTATTTACATAGATACTTTTTGTTCTTAATTTTGAAAGCATCATTGAAATACCACCAACATTTTTTGATATACTCATTTCATTATCATTAAGTATTACAATCATATTAGTATTACTGCTTCCAACATCATTTAAAGCCTCTAAAGCCATACCACCTGTTAAGGCACCGTCTCCTATAACTGATAATATTTTATAATTTTCACCTTTTATATCACGTGCTCTAGCCATTCCAAGACCAACAGAAATTGATGTGCTACTATGACCTGTATTAAAATTATCATATACACTTTCTGATGTTTTTGGAAAACCAGCAATCCCTCCCATTTTTCTTAGGGATTCCATTTTATTTTTTCTTCCTGTTAATATCTTATGGACATATGTTTGATGTCCTACATCCCATATAACTTTATCTATAGGTGTATTAAAAACAGAATGCATAGCTATTGTAAGTTCTACTATTCCTAAATTAGATGCTAAATGACCTCCTGTTTCTGAAACAGTATCAACAATCATTTCTCTAATTTCTTTAGCTAATTCAATCTTCTCTTCCGTTCTTAAACATTTAAGATCTTCAGGATAATTTACCTTATCTAAAATCATATTGTATTCTCCTAAACTAAGCCATTAACATTACTAAAAGTGATGTTAATAATGGTACTGTAATATTATCTGTACCTTTTATTGATACAGCTTCTACTATCGTCATAATTATAGCAACTAAAATAGATTTTATTGCTATATATGATGCATTCATGTATGTCATATACCCAGCAACTATCATTAATGTTATTACAAACATTGTAAGTGATCCAGCGATTGATTTTGTATTTCCTTTTATAACATATTCTTTACTTTTAACAGCTTGACCTATAACCGCTGCAAATCCATCTCCATAACCCATAACAAAAATTCCACATAATCCAATTAATGGTTCATCTAATGGACCAAATGTAATTAATGAAAGAACAAATAAAGAAATAGCATAAAATACTGTTCCTAAGCTTTCTTTATTTTCTTCACCTTCATCTCTTTCCATTACAGAAATTATACCTTTTTTATAAGAAAGATAATTTATTATAATGAAAAGCGCAGGCAATATTGCAGCCATTATTGCATCTTCAAAAAATATCATAGCAATAATCCACCAATTAGAAAGCATTATATGTATAAACTTTCTACTAGCCTCCTTACCTGCTTTTTCAAAAGCTTTTGCTGATGCAATTACTATTCCTATATAAAAAATTGAAACTAAAATTCCAAATACATTATTCATTTTTATTCTATCCTTATTAAGTTTTTTGAACTTTAAATTATTAAAAATCCACCTAGAGGATTATATCAAAAAAAGTGAACTGAGTAAATTATTTTTTAGATTAATTTACATACAATTCACTTTTAGTCAATTTTACAATCTTTATATACATTGCTTGATATCCATTTTTTATTCTTTTCAAAATCTTCTCTCACAATTGAAGCACTTATTGGAACTTCTTTTCTTTCATTATCAACACGTCTATCAACCAAATTCATATATTTAGCAACACTAGCACCATATTTTTCACTACTATAAAAATGCGTTGGTTTTTCATCTCCTAAAACATCTACTAAATATTTCATTTGAATGTTAACACTCTCTTCATCTAATCCGTATTGTGAAGGTGGATTATGCGCAAACTTTATTTCTACATTAGGATATAATTCCTTGATCCAATTCGCTCTTTTTTCTGTAGAAATATCTATTAAATCAGTATCGTATACAACTACTATCATCTTATCCATCTCTTTTAAAGCTGTTTCAATTAAATATTGATGACCTTTATGAAGTGGCGCAAATTTACCTATAGTAAATCCCACTTTTTTATCTTCTTTTTTTTCAATCATATATTTCAACTTTCTTACATTTTTTCGACTTTATTATTATAGCATAATTAATTTACATTTTCTACAGATTTCTATAAATATCATGCATGTTTTAGTCTTCTACTTTTTTGACAATTTTCTACTTATTTTTACAAAAATGTAACACATTTTTAACTTTATTGTTATATTTCTTTTTAGTACTTTATGTTATACTATAAGTACTAATATTTATAAGTTGTCGACTATTGCGCAAACGCTGGTTTTAGATAACTTTAGGAGGATTTTGCAATGTTAAACATGCCAATACTAAAATTTGAAAAAAGTTGCACTTACTTAAAAGAACAACTTGAAATTCAAGAAAATGTTAAACAATTATTATTAGATATTATTGGAAATGTCGATTCAATTTCAGAGGGTTCTTCTGTAGAAGAAAAAGAAAATTATGATGCTTTATTAGATTCTGCTAATGAGCTTTTACAAACGACTTCTTCTAACATTAGAACATTAGAGCATTTAAATTTAGAAATCGCTAGTATTACTAAAGAATTAACTGATCTTTTATCTGATAAAAACAGAAATTCAAAAAGTAAAGAATTTTATATTGCAGCCTTCTCTAATCTAAAAACTAGTATAACTCAATATACAGAAAAATTTAAAAATATTGAAACAAAACTTGTTATCGATGAAAATGATTTTAATTTATTCATCAAAGAAAACAAGATAAAATACAATTTTGATTCAACAGAAACAAAAGATATTGATGGTGATGTAAAAACAAATTATCAATTTACTGGTTTCTCTATCGCTAACGATCAAGATGAGGTTGAAGAAATCATTAATGAAGATGTTATAGAAAATGTAGACACTGCTGAAACAACTGATTTAGATGAAAAATCTCAAATGATTGAATCTTTAACAAATGAATTTAAAGATATGCTTTCAGGACTTTCAACAGATAGCCTTTCTAATGTTGACCTTAACTCTTTCTTAACATCATATGTTACAAAATTATCAGTAAACAATATCGATGTTAAAGATACAGTAACTGGTGCTCGTAAAGATGATTTAAATGAAATTATTGGTTTTGTAAAAGAATCAGTTCAAGAAGAATTAAATCAAGCTTTAGATGAAGTTATTGATGAACCTTCAGTTAATGATGAAGTTATTGAAGAAATTACAGCAGAAATCGAACTTGAAGAAGTTCCATCTTCTCAAGAAGAAGTAGAAGAAGTAGAATTAGAAACTACTGAATCTGAAAATACAACTACAGATACAACAACAGTTGATGAAACTCCTGTTGTTACAACTAATTCACCAAAGTATTCTATGGAAGATGATATTTTTAGCGAATATGAAACATTTGATACTTCTTCATATACAAAATTTAAACCATTACCAAAAACAAATACTGTAAAAACAGAAGAAATATTCAGTTCAGTTTCAACAACAACTGCTAAAGATACATCAGAATATCAAGCCCCTGTTTCTTATAATTCTACACCAGAAGTAATTCAAGAGACAGAAACAGAAACTATAACAGAAACAGAATTAGATTCAGATATGGATTTAAATATAGATGATTATGATGTTGCATTGGAAAACATCTCAACAACTGATAGCATCTTATTAGATGACGATACATTAATTGAAGACATCTCTGTAGAAGATAATTTACTTGATGACATTCTTCTTGAATCAATTATACAAGAAGATTTAGAAGAATCTATTATTGAAGAAGTTATCCCTGTTCAAAAAGAAGAAATTAAAAAAGCTCCAATGACAATTGAAGAAAAAATAAACAAAATTAAATCAGCTGAATCAGATAATGAAACATTAGTTATTTCTGAAAGAACAAACAGTATATATTTACCTTACAAAATTTCAGAACTTTTAAGATATATTGAAACATATCCAAATGTATATGCTTCACTTGCTGAAGTTGTTGATCAAGAATTTATATTACCTTTCGACTACTTCATGAATCATCCATTCAAATCAAGATTTTTCGAAACATATAATCTTATCAGAAATCGTCAAGGTAAACCTGTAACACATGCAGTTAGAGCTGGTTTAAAATTAATTTATAAACACAACTTAAATCCAGCAATCATTGCAGCATGTAAAACAGAACATGAACTAAATACTTACTTATATTATTTAGATACAAAAAATTTAAAAGGATTTAAATTCTTTAACATTCATTATGATATAAATCCATTATAAAAAAATTAGCTCCGTATAAAACGGAGCTTTTTTTGTTTTACAATATTATACAAATCAATCCACCACTACCTTCATTAACAATTCTTTGAAGTGTTTCTTGTAATTTCATTTGAGCCTCTTCAGGCATTTTAGCTAGTTTGTTTTGCAATCCCTCATTTACTAATTCATGTAAATTTTTCCCAAATATATTTGAATTCCATATCTTTTTAGGATCGTTTTCAAACTCTGAAAGCAAATAATTTAATAATTCTTCTGACTGTTTTTCACTACCTACTATTGGAGATACTTCAGTTTGTGTATTGATTCTTATCATATGAATAGAAGGTGCCATCGCTTTTAATTTAACACCATATTTATTACCTTGTTTAACAATTTCTGGTTCTTCTAATATTAAATCTTCAATATTAGGTGTAACGATACCATAACCTTTTTCATTAACTTCATGTAAAGCATATGACATCTTATCATATTCTTTCTTTATTTTTGAAAACTCAGAAATATAACTAAATAATTCCCCCTCATTTTTTATTTCTATACCTGTAACATCAGATAAGACTTTATAAAATAATTCTTCATCCAATTCAACTTTAATAGAAACATTTCCATTTGCTAAATTAATTTCAGATAATGAAACATCTTTCACTATATCAATATCTAATAATGCCTTATAAGTATCTCCTATATCTTTTAATCTTTTACAATTATCAAATGTGTTCTTTATTCCCTCAAATAATTTTAATTTTATTTCATTTTCAAAATCTAAACTTCTAATCCATTTAGGTAAATTAACATCTATTCTCTCTATTGTAAATTCATACAATAACTTTGAAAAAATATTATTTATATCCTCTAAATTCATTTCTAAACAATTTATTGGTATAACTGTTGAATTATATTTATTAGATAATTCATCTGCCATCATTATTGCATATTCATCATAAGGATTTTCTGTATTCATTAACATGATAAATGGCTTATTTATTTCCTTTAATTCTGAAACAACTCTCTCTTCTGCCATTTCATATTCTATTCTAGGAATATCTGATATGCTACCATCTGTTGTAATTATTATACCTACAGTAGAATGATCAACAATTACTTTCTTTGTTCCAAGTTCTGCAGCAACTTCAAAAGGCATCTCCTCTTCTTGCCATGGTGTTTTTACCATACGAGGAAGATCATCTTCAAGATATCCTATTGCGTTATTAACTAAATATCCAACACAATCAACTAATCTAGTTTTCATTTTCACATTATTATCAAGTGTAATTTCAATTGCTTCATTAGGAATAAATTTAGGTTCTGTAGTCATTATTGTTCTTCCACTAGCACTTTGTGGCAATTCATCAATAGCCCTTTCTCTCTTATATTCATTATCAATATTAGGAAGCACTAAAAGTTCCATAAACCTTTTTATAAATGTAGATTTTCCAGTTCTAACAGGTCCAACAACTCCTATGTATATATCTCCATCGGTTCTATTTGCAATATCACTATATATATCCTTTTCTTCCATAAAAAAATATCCTCCTATAAATTTGTACATCATTTACTAATTTATATTAGGATATTTAATATTTATGACACTTTTATATATTTACTAAAACATAAAATTCACCTGAATTTTTATCTATATACTCATAATTATCTTTAAAAACTTTTATTTCTTCTAGTTTTGTCGGTATATTAGTTTGTTTTTCTATTTTTAAGTTATTAAATGCACCATCTTTATCTGACCAAATAATCATAAAAGTCAAATCATTTAAATCGCTATAATTAAAAGAATTCACTATCGAAAACTTATTTTGTAGATATGTTTTATTAGTAACTAATTCCATATCTTTATCTGAAAATTTTTGATAAGCAACAACTTTCCATACATTTCCACCATCTTCATGTTGATAATCATAATAGATATCTTTTTGGCCTTTATCAATAGAATATTGTGAATTAAATAATTTAAAATCACTAAATTCAACTATTCCTGTTAACAAGTCTTCTTTTACATCAATCCAAATATCAGATTTTAATGCATAAGAATTACTTATACCACATTGATAAATAGTATCTTTTATTTGGATACTATCACCTTTACCTACTCTATTCAATTCTTTTATATTATAGATTGGAATTATATCATTAGCATTTGCATATACATAATCTTCAATATTATTAAACGACTCTGAATATATTTCTTGTAATTCAATAGTTTTTAATTTTTGATTTTTTAATCTTGTTAATACCAAGTTATATGATACTAGTACAAATACCAATAAAAAAATCATTACTATAGTTACAAATATTGATATAAAACCTTTCTCTTTAATAAAGTTTTCTTTCATAGTTTTCCTTTTTTTAATAATCTCTACTATTTAATATTACATAAAATTTATTTTTAAATCAATAGTAGATAAAGAATATTTTTTTCACAATTGAAAATACTAATAAAAACATATTTAGGAGCACATAATGTTTAAAGAAATATTAAATAATCTTTTTTCTTATAAAAATGAAGAAAATTATTCATTCGTATTATCAAATGCTAGTAACAATATTAAAGATGAAGAATTTAATAAACAAGATCAAACGCTAGTATCAAAGCAATTAAATAAAAACCTAGAATACTTAACTGTAAAATTAAACTTATTAATCAATAGCGATATCAAAATCAGGAAATTTAATATTGCTTTAAAAACAAAAAACTATCAAGCATTTTTAATATATATAGATGGAATGGTTGATTCTAATAATATAAACAATTTTGTGTTAGAACCCCTTTTCCTTCGTAATTCGATAAAAATGAATGATTCTATTATTTATACACAAAATGATCAAGGGAAAAAATGTATTAGATACAATTTAGAAAATTTTTTATTTTCTAGTCTAATCCCTCAAAATCATATTACTAAAGAATCTGAATTTAAAAATATAATCCCTAAACTTAACGCTGGTTTTTCTATACTTTTTGTTGAATCTTTAAAATGTTGTTTTTGTATTGAAACTAAAGGTATCAAAGAACGTTCTATTTCAAAACCAATAACTGAAAGTGTAATTCGTGGTGCTCATGAAGGATTTATCGAAAACTTAAGAACCAATACATCTCTTATTAGAAAAAACATCAATAACGAAAATTTAATTATCGAAGAAACCGAAGTCGGTAATATAACAAAAACAAAAATAGCAATCTGTTATTTAAATCATATAACAAACGATGATCTTGTTTCTGAAGTAAAATTCCGTTTAAAAAACTTAGATATAGATTATATTTTATCAACAGGTCAGCTTGAACAATTTTTAAAAAGCTCTCCTAGCTCTATTTTTCCAGAAGCAATATCAACAGAAAGACCTGATAAAACTTGTAATTATTTATTACTTGGTAGAATAGCCATTCTAATTAATGGCTCTCCATATTCACTCATAGTGCCAGCTGTAATTAGTGACTTTTTAACATCATCAGAAGATTATAATCTTAATTATCACTATTCTAATCTTTTAAGATTATTAAGATTTATCGCTTTTATTTGCGCTTTACTTGTTCCTAGCTTCTATATTGCAATCACAATGTATCATTATGAATTAATACCTACAGAACTACTCTATGCAATAATAGCATCAAGAGAAGCGATACCCTTCCCTGTATTTTTTGAAATAATTATTATGGAACTTGCATTCGAACTTCTTCAAGAAGCAAGTATTCGTGTTCCTAATAGTTTTAGTACAACTGTTGGTATAATTGGAGCATTAATTTTAGGAGAAGCTGCCGTGTCTGCAAATATCGTTAGTCCAATTCTAATAATAGTAGTTGCTTTTGCTGGAACAGCTTCTTTTACAATACCAGATAATTCACTTAGATTCTCAATAAGACTCACTAGATTTATTTATACAATATTAGCATATATTGCTGGTTTTCTTGGGATTGCTTTAGGAATATTTATAAATATTTTAATTCTATCAAATCAAAATTCCTTTGGTATAGATATTCTCTCACCATATATTCCATTAAACAATATAAAGAATAATCAAACTTTATATTTAGACCCAGTTTGGAAAAGAGAAAAAAGAAGTCAATTTTTAAATACAAAAAAACCTAATTTAGAAAATCATATTAGTATGAAATGGAGAAAAAATGAATAAAAACTATAAACTTTCAGAAAATGAAACATTAGCAATTATTATAGTAATTACAATTAATAAACTTATTCTAAACATTCCCTTTTACATTATTCAATCAGTTGGAAGTGGTACATTAGTAAACATTATTTATATTGGATTAATAGATTTTATCTTCTTATTGTTAATTTTAAAATTAATGAATAAATTTGAAAATCAAGATATTATTGATATTGCTGAATTTTTAGGTGGAAATATTTTAAAAACAATTATAGCATTTATCTCCATTGGACTTTTATTTCTAGCCTCTTATATTACTATACTTGACTTTTCTAATGTACTACACACCATTTACTTCTCTAGCTTTGATTTAATTTATATTCTTCTTTATTTTATTATTGGAATATTAATAGCAAATCTTTCAGGTTTAAAATCAATAGCTAGTGCTTCTACTTTCATTTCATTTTTTGCAATTATTAGTATAATCATAACTTTTTTAAACACACAATCTAATTTCGATATAACAAAAATTACTCCATTATTTGGTTTAGATTTTAAAACAACATTCTTATCAGGGTTAAGTAATACCTTTGCAATTTATTCATTAGTTTATATATACTTTTTCAAACCATTACTTAAACACCCTGAAAACTTTAGAAAAATCTCTATAAAATCATTTATCCTCTCTTTTATAATACTTTTAATAACATCATTATCTATGCTAACTATTTTTTCATCTAACTTAAATATTGAACCAATAAATTCTCTTTTTGTTCTTGCACGTCAAATTGAATTTGGAAACTTTTTACAAAGAATAGATGCTCTTTTTATCTTTATTTGGATAATATCAATTTTCAGTTATTTAAGTTTTACGATATTTTTAATTTCAAAAATATTAAAAAAATTATTTAATTTTGAAAATGAAAAAGATCTTAGCTATTCTCTGTGTAGTATATTACTTGGTCTAACACTAATACCTATCAATATACCAACCTTACATTATATTGAAAAGAATATTTATAAAAATTCTATTATTATCTTTATTTTTGTCATTGGTTTCTTGATAATATCTTTAGCAAATTTAAAATCTAGAAAGGCTAAAAAATGAAAAGAATATTTATTATAATTTCTTGTAGTTTACTTTTACTATTCATTTCAACAAACTCTTATAACCAAACAGGATTAGAACATTATTATTTTGTTATAGCCATAGGACTTGATAAATCCGAAAATAATTTATTAAAATTTACAGTTCAACTATCAACCTCAAAAGATGACTCTTCTTCATCGTCTGGCTCATCACAAGCAAATAAATTTGAAATCTTTTCTGTTGAAGCAAAAACCATAAATGAATCTATAACAATCTTGAATAATTATTTAAATAAAAAATTAAATTTATCACATTGTTCTGCAATAGTAATTTCTGAAGAATTAGCTCGTAATGGTATAGAAGATTATTTAAATTCTTTAAGTAATAATACAGAACTTCGTCACAGTGCTCTTTTATTAATAAGCTCTACTTCTAGCTATGATCTAATAAAAAATATTGGAAACTCAGGTGAAGCATTTACATCTAGATTATACGACCATTTTTCTACTTCTCTTAACTATACTGGTTTTAGTTATAACTCAACATTCGGCTCTTTTTTTGAAGCTATAAATAATGATTCTAGAGATCCGCTCGCTTTATATGTATTACAAGACGAAAAAGTAAATCAAACCTCAGGATTTGGTATTTTTAAAGACGATAAGTTAATTGAAATAGCATCCATTAATGATTCAATATCTCATTTAATATTAACTAACAATCTCAAAAATAGTACCATTAGATTAACTTCACCTTATAAAGATAATGAATTTATAGATGTGGAATTATCACTTTACAAAGACTCTTCTTTAGATATAGAAATCATAAACAATGTACCTTGTATTACAGCAAATATATATCCAGAAGGAAAAGTTTTAAGTTCAGGAAGTACATTTAATTATACTCAAAACGAATTAAATAAAACTATCGAAAATTTAACAAACGAATACATTTCTACTTCATTAAAAAATTACTTTTATAACGTTGTAAATAAATTAAATTGTGACACTATTGGAATTGAAGAAAAATATAAATCCAAACTGCTTACCGAAAATGAATTTAATAAAACTAATTGGAATAATACTTTCCAAAAAAGTTTATTTACATCTAAAATTAAAACAAAAATTAATTCTAGTAATTTATTAAATCACGAATAGAAAGGATAAAAATGAAATTTTTCACTCTTATTTTAATAACTCATTTTACCTTAAAATCAATTTCATATTCATTATACGAACTAAAAACAAATAAAAATAAACCCGCTGGTATTGTAAGTTTAATTCTTACATCCATAGGGTTTATTTTACCTGTAATTTTATTATTTAAATATTATTAGTCTATTTTAATTTCTAATAATTTATCTTTTAATTCTTTTTCAATAGTAATTAATTGTTGCTCTGCTTCAACTCTTTTTACTCTACCTGTTTGGTGAATTTCAAGAACTTTATCTAAAGTTTCAATTATATCTTTATTTGTTTTTTGTAATGTTTCAACATTTACTATTGCTTTTTCTGATTCTTCAGCAATCTCAATTGTACCTTGTTTTAACATTTCACTATTTCTTTGTAACATTTCATTTGTCATATCTGTTACTTGTTTTTGTACTCCTAAAGCAGCTTTTGAATTAGCTAATCCTAAAGAAATTACAATTTGGTTTTTCCAAAGTGGAATAGTGTTAATTAATGAACTTTGGATTTTTTCAACTAATTCACTATCATTATTTTGAATTAATCTAATTTGTGGAGCCATTTGAATTGAAATTATTCTTGTTGTTTTTAAATCATAGATTTTTTTCTCAAATCTATTAATTGTATTAATCATATCATTAACAGCTTGAATATCAGCTTGTTCTCCTGTTTCTTCAGCTTTCTTTTGTAATTCTGGTAATGTTACAGTTCTTAATTCTTCTAATTTTTTCTCACCAGCAATTATATATAATGATAATTCTTTAAAATACTCTAAATTCTTTTCATACATAGTATCGAAAATTGTAATGTCTTTTAACATTCTAATTTTTTGAGATTCTAATTTTTGTTCGATTTTTTCAATATTAACTTCAACTTTATTGTATTTAGATACCATTTTTTCAATTTGTTTTTGTGCATTAAAGAATAATCCATATAATCCTTTTGGATTTAAACTTTCTGGAACTTGTCCATCAAAATCTTTAACTTGTACAACTAAATCTGATAATAATTCTCCAACATCACCTGTATTTTTTGTTTTTACATTTTGTAAAACACTATCTGAAAATGTTGAAATTTTATTTTGTGCTGAAGCACCATATTGTAAGATTTGTGTTGTATCTGATACATCAACTTTAGCACAGAAATCATCAATAGCTTTTTTCTCTTCATCTGTTAATAAATCATATTTTAAAGAGCTTTCTACTTTTTCTTCTGTTACATCTTCTCCATTTAAAATTTCTTTTTCGATTTTTTCAACCTCTTTTTTAGGTTCAATTTTAAGTTCTAAAACTTCTGCTTCTTTTTCGCTCATTTGTTTATTTTCCTCCTAATTTTATTTTTTCTCTTGTTTATATTGTGATATTTACATATCTTATTGACCATTACCTAAATAATTAATTAAAGTTTCATATCTATCCATTTTTAAACTTGTTACAGTACTTGTAATTGTTTGTGGAATACCAGGAATATTTACTTTTGTAACATCATAACTTCCTGTACTAACTCCTGTTCTAAATCCATATTTTTCCCAAGCAATTTGTTGAATCTCAGGATCGTCAAATATAGTTTCATATACATTTCCGTTCTCTGTAAATGTTGCTATACAATGTGAATTCCAAATTGTTGGTGTAGGATATAATATTCTAATATCATTTTTTATTTGTTCATATCCATCAGGATTTTCTGTTGCAAATTCAACTATACTTTTTTCATAATCAACTATCATAGGTGCTCCACCCATTCCTGTTTTTAAATATTTCTCAAATAAATCCGCTGGAGTATTATTCATATATCCAGATTTTTCATAAAAATCTTTTAATTTTGATAAGTTATCTTGCATTCCTCTTTCAGTTACAGTTCCACCACACATTATTGATAATAGTAATCCATAATATGTAGCTCCTGGAGATGAAGTAACAGGATCTGTTGATGCTATATTAATGTTTCCATATAACATTGGTAATCCTATATCGCCCCATTTTTTACCTTCTAAAATATAATTTAATAACTTATTCATATCAGTTATATAATATGTTCCATTATTTAATTGTACAATACCTTCATTCATTAAAGCATTTGTAACTTCAGCCCAACTATATATAACAATCGGAGTATTTAATGTTAAACCACCATCTAATACTTGATATCTATCAGCTTCGCCTTTAACTTTATTAGCTGCTACTTTATAATAATCATAAAATCTTTGATCTGAACAAAACATTAAATCATATTTTGATCCATCTGCTTTTCTTACTAATGGTTCTTTTATTAATTTTCCGTTACTCCAAGTATCATATATTGGATTAACTTTATATTTTGTTTTCATTATTTCAAGAACTCTTTCATCTGAAATAAAATCTTCTTTACCACCACCAGTTGCAATAGTAACATCTATCGTCCCAGCTTCTTTTATAGTATCTATAGCATTTGTTATTTCAGCTTCGTTATCATCATAAATTTTAATACCTATGATTAAAACAATTAATGCTATAAATAATAACGCACCAAGTAGTCTCTTATTCAACAAGAATCCCTCCTTTATTTTTTAAGATTAAAATGATCTGTTGTATTAAATGATTCTGCATTAAGCATAGATTCAAAAACTTTAATTTCTGCATCTGTATCAACGATATCTGTTTGATATAATTTAGCAAGTTGCTCTTCAAATGCTTTTTTGATTTTTACAACCATTTGCTCTGTTGTTTCCATCATTTTTTTACTTTCAGTAGAATTTAAATCTTGATTTTCAATCAAATCATATTTTCCTAATATTTTTACTGTTACAGGTAAATAATAAGAGAAAAATGTATTTGCTTTACCTGCTTTTTCAGGTGCTTTTTCTATTGTTACAATTATCTTCGCTATAACTGCATGTAATTGTTTAATATCTTCAATTAATTCTGGTTTTTCTACTCTATGCATTAAAGCATATATTTCAGCGTTTTGTCTTTTAGCTGTTGTAATTTTTTCTAAAAAACTTCTATTATCATCTTTAGCAATATCCATAACTATTGGCTTTGGTTTATTTGATTCTGAAAGCATTAAATTTCCTGCTCCAAAAGCAACTGCAGCTATACCTAAAGATGGTAAAACTGAAAGACCTAATCCTATATAAGGAACTGCAAAAAACGCCCCTCCAACTATTGCTGAAATAAGAATATCTTTATATGATTTATTATTTTTTTCATTCATTTTAATTGTATCCTCTCACTTCTTTAAATGCTTTTAATAAATCTGTTTTTCCATCGAAAACTTTACCATTTGTTAATTCTGCTATCATTTGTAATTCATCTTCAAAAGCACTACCAAACATTATTGAATAGAATGGTACATCAAAATTTTCTGTTTTATATTGTGCTTCAAATGTATCATAACTACCCATATTAGATAGTCCATCAGTCATTATTATAACTGAAACATTGTATGTATCAAAATCTTCTCTTCTAATTTGTTCTAAAGCTTTTATTCCTGTATCGTATATATTTGTTGAACCAGAAGGTTTTAAATCAAATATATTATTTAATAATTGTCCAGTTTCGCTTCCATTTGTTGTATTCCATACATCTATTACATCAGTTGAAAATGGAATAACTGTAATTTTATCTTTATCTGTATATTGCAATAAATCTTGACTTGCTCTATCTGTTAAAATGTATTCCATTGCATCTGTTAGTTGGTTGTATCCTTTTCCTGACATACTGCCTGAATAGTCTAATGCAAAAATTGTATATATTGGTTTTCTAAATTCTAATTGATATAACTCCAATGCTTTTTGTATAATCTTTGCATTTGGGAATTTAATTGGAACAATATATTTACTTGTATTTATTCCCCATTCTGGATTAAACACTTCTTTATTGGCTGTTAGATTCACTCCACCAAACCAAGTTCTTCTTCCTTTTTCAGCAAGTTTTTCTTGTACTGATTTACTTAAAATATAATTTTGAAGTTCTAAAAAAGCTTCTCTATTATTATTATCTTCTCTATCTATATAAGCTAATGGTGAGTCAGATATTGATACTCCATCAACTGGATATAAAGCATAAACTGATTCTTGTCCAGCTTCACTTAACTTTTTATTCATATTTATAATTGAAGATTCATATGTTACTATCGCATCATAATCTCCATTTAAAAACATTTCTTCTAAATACTCTTCACTACCAGATGATCTTTGAAGACCATTAAATAATGTTACTAATTGATTTTTTATTTCCTCATTTTCTATATGTTCTAATTTTAAAACTTCTGGGTTTCCAGCTAAAGTTGATAAAAGTCCTAAATAAGCTGTAGCTCCTGAATTAGTTTGAGTTGGATTAGACATACTAAATTTTAATTGTCCATTTTGAATTGCACTTACAATTTCCGATGTGTATATATCTCTACCAACAAAATTCAATTCATGTGCTTTAGATTCTTTTATTGCAAATATTACTGGATTTATATTTGTTGATTTCATATCTGTCACATTAACATTTTCATCAAGCATATATAACCATATAGAATTTGATGCCCAAACCGCATCATATTTATCTCCATTATTTATTTTGTCCATTATTTCTAATGTACCAGCATAATCTATTTCTATATCAACATCATTATTATCAGCAAATTCTTCAACTAAATATTCTAATTCTTTATTTTCTGTGCTAGAGATAATTTTTAAAGATCTATCAGCAATAACTGTTTCACTGTTTTCTTCAACACCTTCAATGTTTTCTACATACTCTTCAACATTCTTTTCTTGCATCAAAACAAGCAAAGCAATCATCATTGCTACGAAGATTATTAACATTGCACTTAAAGCTGCATTTCTTTTCAATTCATTACCTCCATCATGTTACTTTTAATTATAATTTCCAACTATAATTTTATTGTATTTTTCATATTTTGTAAATAGAAAAACCGCTATATTTCAATTATTTTTTAAACTTTCTCCTCTTTGGTTTTCTTTCCATTTCTTTTGCTTCAATCATCTCTTCTGCTTCACCTTTTAAAGCTATAGAAACAATTATACCTACTAATCCACAAAAAATTGTAAAAGTACCTACATTAGATAATCCAAATAAAGTTTCTTTTGCTATGTTTACAACAAAATTAGTTATAGACATGGTCATAACAACCAAATTATCCATATCAACATTATACAGTACTATAGCTACACATAATTTAAGAACAATACCTAATGACAATACAGAAATCGAAATATAATTTATTGCTCTTAATAAATTATTTCTATTTAATGCGATTATTAAAAACAAACAAATTCCAAGTAATAACCAAGGCATAATTCCAACTTCATCAGATAGTATTTGTATTTCATGTACTAACTTATGAACTTTCATATAACCATTACTTGATATATTTATGCTTTTTTTATATTGATTTACTATTAAATTTTTAAATCTTTCAATGTTAGCTCTACCTTCTGCAGTTAACATTTGTCCTGTTGAAGAAACATATTCATTAATTTTTTTATCTAGGTTATCTCTTACCTTTACATCACTAACGGTAATTTTAGATCCTTCATATACACAATTCACTAAGCTACTTACATCTCTTTTTATCATTGCTTCAGTAAAAAGACCATCTATCGTCTCTTTAGGTAACCCTGATTGATATATATATTCTTCAAAAGCACTTTTAACTTCTCTAGAAATTTGTTCATGGAATTCAGATTCTTCTAATTTAGATTCTATATAATTTTTATTTAATAATTTATTTTCTACTATATTATTAGCAATAAGAATTCCTAAAGAAATCATTAATACAAAAGATGAAATTAAACATATTACTTTCTTATAAGTACTCATTTATTCTCCTACTACTTAACCAAATTAGCATACACTACATATCTTTCTGTTGCATGTCCAATATTATTAATTGGCCAACATGTATAAATCATTAACAATTCTTTTTCACTTTGAATTGGAACTTCTTCAACATCTGTTTCTTTGATTATTTTTGAACCAATCACCTTATATTCAAAAGTTCCATATGTTGTCTCAATAATTATTTTTTCATCATTACTTACATTTGGTAAATCCGCTAATAATGTTGAATAATTATGTCCTGCATAAATTATACTTCCACCTTCACCTGGAAAATATGAAGTTTCATCATGCGCTACTCCATTTTTTAATATTGTATAGTTCGCACCATAATATACTGGTTGTTCCAAATTAATGCACGGAATTTTTAATGTAGCATACTTAGTACCATATGTTGGGTAGTTAGTTAAAACACCACCTTCTAATACAGGTTCAATTGTTTGAACATTATCCTTATTAACCGTCATTATTTGCAAAATATAGGTCACCATTGCAAATTTTTCTTTTCCTATTGTTATTGCAAAAACACCAATAATTATAACAAACAAAAAAGCAACTATTATTGATTTAATAGCTGCTTTTGAAATTTTAATAATTTTTTCTGATATCATCTATACTCTTTTTTTAGCAACAGCTGCAATGGCAACAATTACTATTAAAGCAACTACATATAATGACATATCGTATCCTGTGTACAACAATTTATTTCCGTTGTTTGTTGCAGTTGTTGTAGAACTTGTTGTTCCTCCTGTAGTTGTTGATCCTCCATTAGAAGAACCTTGAGGTTTATTATTTGTTGTACCAGTTGTTGTATTATTTGTTGTTGTATTTGTATTTGTTGTGTTTGTTGTTGTGTTTGTATTTGTTGTATTATCGTTTGTTGTGTTATCTTCTGGTAATACAGCTGATTCTCTTATTTTATTTTTATAAGAACCAGAAGTTAAAACTGTTCCATCACTATTTTTTGAAATTTTAAAAGTTTTATCATTTGTATTTGCAGATAATGTTAAACCTGCTTTTGTACAAGCTTTTTTTGCTAAATCAACAGCTTTTTTCAAATCATCTTTTGAAATTTCATCTACTTTTTTAGCTTCAGTATCTTTTATTAATTTTTCTACTGCAACTACATCTGATAATATAGCATCTGCTGTAGCATCATCTACATATTGATTAATATATTTTGTCAAAGCATTTTTTTCTGCTTTTGTTAATTCTAAAGTCATACCATTAATATTATGGCCTTCATTTAAATAATCTACTAAAGATTGTGTTCCTGCATTTACCTCAAATGACATTGTAATTACAGCTACTATTACAATCATCATTGTTAATAATTTTGATAGTTTTTTCATTTGTTTCTCCTCTCAAATTATCCTCGAATTTATTACAATTAGTATATCACCCACAATGCTCTAATACAATTAAGTTTCTGTTACAATTACAATACATTTTTTAATCATTTTTTAACATAATTATAATGTTATTTTTACATTTTTTATAATTTATTTTCAAATTATACTTGAACTTTATTTTTTTATGTGTTATCATAAGTATTGTCAATTTACATAGGGGTATAGTGTTAATGGTAGCACATCGGTCTCCAAAACCGCTTGTGTGGGTTCGAATCCTACTACCCCTGCCAAAAAGGCACAAGATTAATCTTGTGCCTTTTCTTTTTTTATAAATTTATTTTTAAAAAATTCTAATATACAGTCTATAAAATATCCTATTCCATGTGTTGCAAACATTATAAATAGCGGATATATCGCTGCTAAATAGAAATATAATAGTGTATAACATGATGTAATTCCTGTATAAGCTACACCAATTATAACAACAATAGTACTTAACATATATGCAGACAATATCATTAATACATCAAAATCTTTTATTACATTTTTTCTAATTATTAATTTAATAACAAATTTTATAATTAACAATACATATGCAGTTAAACTTACAATAAATAACGCTTTACCATATTTAGCATATATATCTTTTATTGAATTTAAAGTTTCTACAGCTTTATTTGAATGTGTTATCACAGGATCTATTTTTTCATTTATAGACACTAAATGAAGCGAATACATTGAAACATCATCTGATATAGTTTCACGTGGTGGGAATGGTTCAGACAAATCTATTTTATCTATCAATTTTTCATTCATATCAAATACTGATAAATATAATTTTTTAAAATCTGCAATTGATTCTATATCATTAATAACATAATCAAATCTATAATTATATCTTGGATCTAACGAGAAAATACTAATTAAATCTTCACTATTAGATCTTGTAATTTCTTTTATTTTTACATCTTTTTCGTTAGTTAAATACATTGTATAATTTTCTCTATTTTGTAATGCATACCACCCACAAATTCTAGCATTACTCACTTTTCTTGAAGGTGCTTCATCATTTGTAACAAATTCAAAATCATTCAAATTAACTGAATCAAGTGAATTATAGTCTTCACTAACATTATTTGAACTTTGCATATCTCTAAATTCATACATAAACTGTACATAACCTAGCCAATAACTCATAAACTTATCTTTGTATTCATCTCTAAATGGTGGTTGTCCAGTAATCAAAATATTTTCTTCTCTTTCAAGTTCACCACTATCTAAAGCAGCATATATTTCATCACAAATTTTATCACAAAATTCTTTTAATGATTTTGGATCATCATAATGACCTGATAAAGACATAGCGCTTTTTACAGCCCATCCAAACCATCCATTTTCAACTTGTTTTTTCTCTGGATCAGAAGCATACATTGACCAGTTATCAAGAGAAATTTCTAAACTATCTCTAATAGAATTAAGTGTTTCTGAAACTTCATATACTCTATTAATTTCTTCTCTAGGATTATCAACCCTTGGATAATTTTCTTTTGCTTTAACAGCATATAGCGCTGTACAAACACTTCCTACAGCACTATCTTTTTCTATATACATTCCATAATATTTTTCATTTAGTGATTTTATAGTAATTGTACTAAATACTAATACCCATATTGGCATTGCAACCATAAATAATTTAAATACAAATGCTACATGAGCTAATCCTCTTTTATTACTTTCAAGTTCTTTTCTTTCAAGTTTTTTAGTTTTTGAAAAATGATTAAATATAGCAACCACTAATATAAGTGCAGTAATTACAAACATAAATGGTAATATCCAAATGCTGTCTTCTTTTGAATGCCACAAAAATACCATATTTATTACAGCAATTAATATATGCCAAAACATTGATTTTAAGCCTTTAGTTTTATTCTTCCAAATAATATACATTGCTGAAAAAATAAATATTGCTTGAAATACTGTATTAAAATTTCTATAAATTCTTTGGAATGATAATTCCGCATATGAAATCGGATTAAATATCATAACAACAAAAATAATTAGTTTTAAAATCTTACTTTTAACATCATCTTTAATTGCATAAATAAAATATATACATGCAAGTACATACAAAACATTTATTGTAAATAAATATGATAAATTAAGTGATTTAACAATTGCTAAGAATATTGGATAACCCGCACCTTTTACTAAAGTGTTACTTTCAAATGTTCCAAGCCATTTTCCTTCAATAATATTTTTTGCTAAACTGACCATTAAACCATCATCTGATCCTTCTTTTGGAAGTGCAACCATTGGTAATTTATTAACAATATGAATTCTAGCAAAAGATATGATTGCTATGATAATTATAAACCAATACTTTTTTATAAACTCTTTAAAATTACTTAAAAACTTCATAATCATTCCCCTTTATAATTGCTTATGAAAATCTAAAATTTCATTACAAAATAAATCGTATCACATTATTAATTTAGTGTCAACGAACCAAATAAGCAAAATCCACAAATAAAAAAGCAGCGAATCTCTTCGCTGCATTTTTATATCATTAATTAAATTCTTTCCATGTATAAACCTGTTCTAGTGTCAATTCTTAAAACATCACCAATTTCTACGAATAATGGAACTGAAATTTCTAATCCATTTTCAAGTGTAGCTGGTTTTCCAGATGTTGTTGTTGTGTTTCCACTAAATCCTGGTTCTGTATATGTAACTTCTAATTCAACAAACATAGGTGGTTCAACGTTAAATACTTTTCCTTTGAAAGATAATACTGTAACGTTCATATTTTCTTTAATATATTTTAAAGCATCTCCTAATTGTTCTTCATTTAATGGAATTTGTTCATATGTTTCGTTATCCATTAAATAATATAATCCTTCATCATTATATAAGTATTGCATTTCTCTTTTTTCGATTTCTGCACCTTGTAATTTTTCAGATGGATTGAATGTTCTTTCAATTACAGATCCTGTAATTACGTTTTTCATTTTAACTCTAACAAACGCTGCTCCTTTTCCTGGTTTAACGTGTTGGAATTCTACTACTTTAAATACGTTTCCGTCTAATTCAAATGTTGTGTTGTTTCTTAAGTCACCTGCCATGTATACATCAGCCATTTTAATTACTCCCCTTTTCTCTTTTATTTAATATTAAACTACATATAATATTACCATATTTTATTTAGTTAATCAAGTATTTATGACAACTTTATTATTGTATAGTCTTTTTTCGCATTAGTTAAATTTTGACAACCTGTCTTAGTAACTCTATACGAATCTTCTATTCTTATTCCAAATTTTCCTGGTATATAAACTCCTGGTTCTACTGCAATTACAGAATCTTCTTTTAAGATACAATCAATTGAAGATCTTAATATTGGTCTTTCATGAATATTTAATCCAATACCATGACCAAACGCATGCATTACAGCATAATTTTTAAGTCTATATTCTGTTTCTCTATCTTTAATTATTGTTTTAATATTTACTCCGTCTTTTAACGCTGCTTCAAGTCTTTGTTGTTCTCCTAATACAAAATCATATACTTCTTTGTATTCTTCTTTAATTTCTTCAACAAATACTACTCTTGAAAAATCAGAACAATAACCATTAACTTTACAGCCAATATCAAATTGTATAATATCACCTTTTTTTATAACTCTATCTGTCGGTACTGCATGTGGCATTGAAGTATTTTCTCCAAAAGCAACAATCAAATCAAATGCTATTCCATCAGCACCATTTAAAAGCATATATTTTTCAATCTCAAAAGCAACTTCTTTTTCTGTCATACCTGCTTTAATGTTTTTAATTATATATTCGTATGCTCTATCTGTTATTTCACAAGCTTTTCTAATTGATTCTATCTCACTTTCATCTTTAACAATTCTTTGATTTTCAATTAGACCTTCTGTTTCAACTAAATTTACTTGATATGTTTGTAAATATTTTTTATATTGCTCATATGTTACGTAGTTTTCTTCAAAGCCAACATTTTCACTAAGCATAAAAATTGCTTCATAGTCAAATTTGTTTAAATTTTTAGATTCATAAGCTACAATTTCATCATCTATTGTTAAATTTCTATTAACACTTTCGATATATCTACCATCAGTTACAAATATATTTTCTTTTGGTGCAATTATCAATATACCTTCTTCTGAAAGCCCTGTTAAGTATCTCACATTAATTGGATTGGAAACAATCATTCCATCAAGGTTTAATGACAAAAGTTGATTTCTTAACCATTTAATTCTTACATTCATACTTTATCAATTCCTTTCAAATATATTTTGAATTTAGCCTAAAATTGTTTGGCTTAGCATTTTACAAAACTCTAAAAATACATTAAATACATATCCTGCTGGTATAAACATACAAATTAAAGCAGATGTTGCCAAAAATGGACCAAAAGGAACATATTCATCTTTCTTCTTTAGTACTAATCTAATTATTATTACGAAAACACAAATAATTGCAGCAATTATAAAAGAAAGCACTGATACTTCAGCAATTCCACTCATTCCATAAAACAGTCCAATTGCCCCCATAAATTTTATATCGCCTAATCCCATTGATTCTTTTCCTGAGGCAATCCATCCTAAAATTGTAATAGCTACAAATATTACAACTCCTGTAAACATACCTAATATATAATCTTTAGCCATATTTACATTAGTAACTCCATATATAAAACTTAGTACCAAACCAGTTTCAAATATAGTCAAATTTAATCTATTTGGAATAATCCTGTGTTTTATATCAATTGAAAATGTTAATAAAAGCATTGGTACTAACAATAAAAATCTAAGTAAATCTAAATTTTTAGCAATATGCTCTTTATTAAATCCAAATTTATATAAAAGTGCAATATAAATTAATGATGTAACTATCATAAACCAGTAATTGCCTGGCATTCCCTCTTTATTTGCTGCAAAAAAATCTTTTGAAAAAATTTTCTTTTTTTCGGGAATTCTTATATTACACCAACAAGTAAATTTACCTACAATTAGTCCAATTATTCCTATAATTACATAATTTAAAATTTGTATATTATTAAAATACATTATTTATCTACCTGCTTTTTTAAATAACTTTTAACTACTAATTCTTCTATTGGTCTTTTAAATCTTGTCATCCACAAATCTTTTTCAGCTAATGGTTTTACAAGAATTGAATGCATTTTTACTCTATTAGCACCAATTACATCTGTAAAAATTTGATCCCCAATTGCTGCTATATTTTCAAATGGCAAATCTAATTCTTTTTGAGCTTTTAAAAAACCTCTTTTTAATGGTTTCATAGCAAATTTTAAGAAAGGAATTTCTAATAAATCTGCAACCATTTTTACTTTTGTTAATTTATTACTATTTGATAAAATAATACATTTTACGCCATTTGCTTTTATTTCATCATGCCATTCTTTTAATCCATCTACTATTTTTAAATCAAAATCTAATAATGTATTATCAACGTCTAATATTAGACCTTTTATATTATTTTCTTTTAAATATTCTGGTGTTATTGTTGTTATTTTTTCACAATATAATCTTGGATAAAGTTTCATATTTTCCCCCTTGTTTTTCATATATATATTACCAATATGTTACGTTTTTGTCAATTTTATTTACAAATTAAGTGCTTATGATATAATTTATTTAATATTATACTAAGGAGAAAAATATAATGA
>JAZLBY010000082.1:0-16994 GCA_045613965.1 Candidatus Scatovivens sp. | reverse complement strand
AAAAAATTAAGGGTGGTTTCAAAAAATTAAGGGTGGTTTCAATTATTAAACGATTTGCTTTATGTTCAAACGTAAGGCGTTTTGTGGGCTTGTGTTGGCTTTTTATTTTAATCTCGAGTTTGTGTTGGGGTTTGAAAGAGAAAGCGAACGTGAGCCCTTTTTCTTTCGTTTTACTTGTAAAAGTGATTAGTTTGTGATAAAATAATTACAAATAACCAAGGAGGCATTTTTATATGATTAATTATGCTCAAAAAATAAGAGAATATCGAGAAAGAAAGTTCTTGAAGCAAGAAGAACTTGCTGAGCTTTTAGGCGTTTCTAAAACGTCAGTAACTCGTTGGGAAACTGGTAAGTTTGCTCCAACAATGCAAATAAAGAAAAAGTTGTATCAGCTTTTTATTGAAGCTGGAATGAAAGTAGAGGATTAAGATTATGATAACTGGAAGTTTAAAAAATAAAATAAATGCAATTTGGCAAGATTTCTATAACGAAAACATGGCTCAAACTAGTGATATCGTTAATCAATTAACTACTTTGATGTTCATTAAAATGCTAGATGATAAGCAAAATGCTATTGAAGCACAAGCTGCAATTATTGGTATTGCTCCAAAACAAGAAGATTTAATTTTTAAAAATGGTAATTACAAAAACTATGAAATGATTAATGGTGAAAAGGTTTTAAAATTTGAAATTCCTTATGAGCAGCTAAGATGGAAAAATTTTAAGCATCTTAATTCATTTGATTTAGCTAGAAGATTAAGAGATTATGTTTATCCTTTTATTAAAGATATTGAAAATACAAGTATCGGTGATTTCCCAAGATTTGCAAAAAAATTAACTTTTGGTTTTGATGACAAAGAAAGATTACTAACTTCAGTAGTAGATAAGTTATCTGACCCAGAATTAGATTTTAATAATACTGACCTTATGGGTGACGTTTATGAGTATATGTGTGGAAGTGGAGTTTCAGGTCAATTTAGAACACCAAGACACATTATTGATATGGCAGTTGAAATTATGAAGCCTAAATTAGGTGAAAGAATAATTGACCCAGCCATGGGAACGGCTGGTTTCTTAATTGAAGCAGCAAAATATATTAAAGAGCATCAAAAAGCTCAGCTTATGAATGTTAGAAATAGTATCATTTTTAGTGAAGAAATGTTTTTTGGATGTGATAATGATAATAATATGGCAAGAATTGGCTTTATGAATGCTGTTTTACATGGTATTAAAAAGCCAAATATTACTACTGATTCATTACTGGAAACAGATAATGCTAAAAGTATTTTAGGGACTTTTGATTTAGTTTTAGCAAATCCTCCATTTGCAGGAAGTATAGTTGAATCTGCTATAGATAGTAAGATTCTTACAATTACAAAAACTGGTAAAACAGAATTGTTATTTGTAGCTTTAATGATAATGTTATTAAAACCGGGTGGAAGATGTATGACAATTGTTCCAGATGGAGTTTTATTTGGGAGCAGTAATGCTCACAAAAAGCTTAGAACGGAATTAATAGATAATCAAAAATTAATTGGTATTATTTCTATGCCACAAGGAATATTTAGTGCTCCGGCTAAAAAGGGATCTACAAGTAAAGGAGCAGGAGTAAAAACATCATTTATAATTTTTGAAAAAACAAATTGTGGTGGAACTGATAATGTTTGGTTCTATGATATGGAAAATGATGGATATTCTTTAGATGCCAAAAGAAATCCAATAGATGGTTCTGATATACCAGATGTTATACAAAGATTTAATAATATTGGTTTAGAAAGTAATAGAACTAGAAAAGAAAAGTCGTTCTTTGTTCCTGTGGAAGAAATTAGAAATAATGGATATGATTTAACGGTTAATAAATATAGAGTTCTAGAAAAAGAGAAAAAAATATATCGTTCAACTGAAGAAATAATGTATGACATAGAAGAAAACCAACTTGAAATAAACAAAGTATTAGATGAGTTGAAGAAAATGTTAGGTGAAAACAATGGTATTTAAGAGTATTAAGGAATTATGTACACCTTTTTCCAGCAATATTTCTATTAATAAGTTGGAAAATAATATAGGGGAATACCCATTATATGGAGCATCAGGATTTGTAAAGAATATAGATTTTTACCAAACTGATAAACCGTTTATTTCAATTGTGAAAGATGGTGCCGGAGTAGGAAGAATTGCCATACATCATGCAAAATCATCGATTGTTGGAACGATGCAAGGAATATATCCAAATGAGAATGTAAACATTAAATGGTTGTATTATGTCTTAAAAAAACAAAAATTGGAAGAATATAAGTCTGGATCAACAATTCCTCATATTTATTTTAAAGATTATGGGAAAAATATGGTTAAGTTCGTAAAACTAAATATTCAAAAACAAATTGTAAATGTTTTAGACAATATAGAATCCCAAATTAACTATTTTAAATTACAAATAAAACATCTTGATGAATTAGTCAAATCCCAATTTATCGAGATGTTTGGTGATCCTAAAGATAATCCAAACGGCTATGAAATTAAGAATATATCAGAATTATTTAATGTAGGATCTAGTAAGAGAGTTTTTGAATCAGAATGGACAGATTCAGGAGTCCCATTCTATAGAGCGAGGGAAATTGTTAAACTTTCAAAAGATGGATATGTTGATAATGATTTGTTTATAACTGAAGAGATGTATGAAAATTACAAGAATAAATATGGTGTTCCACAAGAAGATGATATGATGGTTACTGGTGTTGGTACATTAGGCATATGTTATATTGTAAAAAAAGAAGATAAATTCTATTTTAAAGACGGAAATACATTATGGTTTAAAAATAAAGGTTTATGTAATGTAAGATTCATAAAAGATCAATATAACACTGACTTTATTAGAGAACAAATAGAAGTAAATGCTAATGCATCTACAGTAGGAACATATACGATAACAAATGCTAACAATACAAAGGTATTAGTACCACCGATTGATCTTCAAAATGAGTATGTTAGATTTTGTGAACAAATCGATAAATCGAAATTTATCATTCAAAAACAAATAAAATTATTAGAAGAATTGCTTGAAAAAAAGATGAATGAGTACTTTGGTCAATAAAATTTGTTTTATAAAGTAAAAAATACTAACTATATAGTAAAATACCTCCGTCTAAGGAGGTATTTTTATTATGAAAGACAAAATAATTAATGAAATAGCATCTAATATGGTTAATTTTCTTAATAACGAACAATTAGAAAAATTAAAAGATGCGCTAGAGTACTCATTACATAATTGTGATATAGTACAACCGACAAATGAAATAGAAGTAATTAAGAATGAGAAATTTTTAGATTTATTTATTACTTCAAAGAAAATTGAGGGATGTTCTTTAAGAACAACTTCATATTATGAGATGATTTTAAAACGTCTCTTAAAACATGTAAAATATAGTGTCAAAAAGATTACTACTGAAGATTTAAGAAATTATTTAGATAATTATCAAAAAGTAAGCAATGCAAGTAGAGTATCGATAGATAATATTCGTAGAATATTATCAAGTTTCTTTAATTGGTTAGAAAGTGAAAATTATATTTTAAAAAGTCCTATGAGAAGAATTCATAAAATTAAAACAGTAAAAGTAGTTAAAGAAACATATTCTTCAGAGACTATGCAGATAATTAGAGATAATTGCGAAAGCATTAGAGATCTTGCAATTATTGATTTACTAGCATCAACAGGAATGAGAGTTGGTGAGTTAGTAAAATTAAATAAATATGACATTGATTTTAACAATAAAGAATGTATTGTTTTCGGTAAAGGTGATAAAGAAAGAAGAGTATATTTTGATTCTGTAACTAAAATACACTTAATTAGATATTTGAATTCACGGACAGATGAAAATGAAGCTCTTTTTGTATCAAAGTTAAGACCGTATAAGAGACTTGAAATTAGTGGTATAGAGATAATGTTACGTAAATTAGGAAGAAAATTAGGGATTACAAGGATTCATCCACATAAATTTAGACGTACTTTAGCTACAAATGCTATTGATAAAGGTATGCCAGTAGAGCAAGTTCAAAAATTATTAGGACATACTAAGATAGATACAACTATGCAATACGCTATGGTAGACCAAAATAACGTTAAAAACTCTTATAGAAAGTATTTAGATTAATTTTTTATACTATTCATTTAAATCCCAATTTATCGAGATGTTTGGTGATTTAACTTCTAATTATGATTATCCTAAATTTAAAATTGATGACCTTGCTTTTGTAACTAAACTAGCTGGATTCGAATTTACTGAATATATTAATTATCAATCTAGTGGTGATATCATTATGTTGAGAGGGTTAAATTGTAAAAATGGAAAATTAGTATTAGATGATATTAAATGGATTGATGTGGAAACTTCGAAAAAACTTCCTCGTTCTCAGTTGTTTAATGGAGATATTTTGATGACATATGCAGGTACAGTTGGGGATGTTGCATTAGTAGATGAAGATGATAAGTATCATTTAGCACCTAATGTTGCAAAAATATCGTTAAATGATAAATTATCAAATAATCCTATTTTCTTTATTCATTTATTTATGTTTACAAAAGACTATATTTTATCTAATACTGCTGGTGTTGCTCAAATGGCATTAAGTATGAAAAAAATACGTGATTTTGAATATCATATTCCACCAATTGAACTACAAAATAAGTTTGCTGATTTTGTTCAACAAATCGATAAATCGAAATATATTGTATCTTATTTCAAAAAAAGTTTTGTAATGTCAGATCTAAATCTGGCTAATCTTTACAATTCATGAAAATTATTTTATAATTTTATTAATTGATAGAGAATTTTGATTGGAAACGAGATGATATAAAATGTCTAGAAATGAAAAAGAAACTAGACTTCAATTGATAGATCCAGCCTTAAAAAAAGCGGGATGGAAAGTATTGAATCAAAAGTACATAATAGAAAAAAATAAGGCGTGTATTGAAACGCCCGTTTATGGTATGCCAAAAACTAGTGAAAATTCCACTGGAAATGGGTTTGTAGATTACGTTCTTTTTGGTGATGATGGGAAACCTTTAGCACTAATTGAAGCTAAGAAGTCAATTATTAATGAAGAAATAGGTAAAGTACAAGCTTGTCTTTATGCTGATGCGTTGGAAAAGCAATATGGTCAAAGACCTGTTATTTATTATACAAATGGTTATAGCATTAGAATAATCGATGGTGTTTATCCACCAAGAAGAGTGTTTGGATTCCATAAAAAAGATGAATTAGAATACTTAATTCAAAGAAGAAGTTTCGACTTGACAGATAAAACAGTAGATGCTTCCATTTGTGGAAGATATTATCAAAAAGATGCAATTGATGAAGTTCTTAAGCATTTAGGTTCAAGACACTCACGCTCATTAATAGTTTTAGCTACAGGAACAGGTAAGACTCGTGTTTCATGTGCTTTAAGTGATATTTTCATTAGAAATAATTATGTTAAGAGAATTTTATTCCTAGCTGATAGAAAGAACTTAGTTAGACAAGCAAAAGAAGATACTTTTGAAAAGTTCTTACCTCAAGTTCCTATGTCAGTTATAGTAGATGGTCATAGAGAAGGCGAAGAATCAAAAGCAAGAATTGTTTTTTCAACATACCAATCTATGCTTTCAATCATTAAAGATGTTTCAACTTGTCCTTATGGTATTGGACATTTTGATTTAATTATTGTAGATGAAGCTCACAGAAGTTTATTCAATAAGTATGCTGAAATTTTTGAATATTTTGATGCTTTGATGATTGGTTTAACAGCTACTCCAAGAAATGATATTCATAAATCTACTTATAAAGTATTTAAGCTTGAAGATGATATCCCTAACTATGAATATGATGTAGTTAAAGGTGTTAAAGATGGCTATTTAGTTTATTACAGGGCTTTAGATAGAACTCCTTTAATACTAAAAAATGGTCTTACTTATGCTGAACTTTCATCAGAAGAGCAAGAACAATATGAAGACTTATTTACTGAAGAAGATGGGAATTTACCAGACAAAATTGAAGGGAAAGAATTCTATTCAGTAATCACAAATAAAGATACTATTCGTGAAGTTCTTAAAGACTTAATGGAAGAAGGAATCAAAGTAAATAATGGCGATGTTCTTGGTAAAACTATTATTTTTGCTAGAGACCATAATCACGCTATTTTGATTCAAGATATTTTTAGAGAAATGTATCCTGAACTTTGTATTCCGAATGCTCCAAATGGCGTTGATTACTGTGTAGTTATTGACAACCAAATTAAATATAATGAAGTTCTTCAAAGAGAATTTAAGAATAAACAAGATATTAGAATTGTTGTTTCTGTAGATATGATGGACACAGGTGTAGATATTCCTGAAGTTGTTAACTTAGTATTCTTCAAGAAGGTCTTATCTAAAATTAAATTTTGGCAAATGATCGGTCGTGGAACTAGACTTTGCACAGACTTAAAAGCTATGTCTCCTTCAAAAGCTTATTTTGAAAGATTAACAAATGATGGAGCACGTCAACTTTATACAGATAAACAAGGTTTCTTAATTTTTGATATTTGTAATGTGTTCCCATTCTTCAGACAAAATGTTAATGGAAGAATTGATAAGAGTGATACAACACTTTCTTTATACCAAAAGATTTTTATGGAAAAGGTCGCTCTATATAAAGCAATGTCGTATAACTACGCTAGTTTAGATGTTAGTGATAAAAAATTCTGTGAAAACTTAAGAAATGAACTAGTTGCAGAAGTTGCAGCTTTAAATAGAAATTATATCGGTGTAATTAATAATTTAGAGTATGTAGATAAGTACTCAGAACTTTCAGGATGGATTAATTTAAATCAACAGCAATTTGTAGAAATTAAGAAACACATTGCTCCTAATGTTCATGGTGTTATTGACCTTGAAACTTCACGAGCATTTGATTATTTATGCTATAAGTTTGCTGCTAGAAGATTCCATCCAGATAACGATTTTAAGAAAATAGCAAAAATGATTTATGTTCTTGCTTCATACTTAATGACTTATAAAGCTGAAGTAAGTGCAGTTCAAGAACATATGGCTACGCTTCAATATGTAGCTTCAGATTCATTCATGAATAACTCTAATGTTACAAAAGTTGATGAAGTAAGACTTGAGCTTAGAGATTTAATGAGATACATAGATAAAAAAGATCTAGATCCTATTATATCTGACTTTGATGATGCTATTGCTTCATTTGAAGACGCGGATGAGGAAGAAGTGGATTTCAGAATTACTATTGATGACTTCAAAACTTTAGAAGAAAAGGTTTTATTCTTTATTCAAGAAAACCCTAATACAGCTCTAGTTCAAGAAGTTCAACATTTGGTAAAACCAACTGAAAGTTCTATTGCAGAATTTAAAAACAAAGTAATTGAAATAGCGAAAACTGCTGAAGAATATAATGAACTATTTAGTGAAGACATAAACCTTGTTATTTTTGTTAGAAGAAATATTGAATTAAATCCTTTATCTGTAGAAGCGTTTATAGAAAAAGAAAGATGCTTAGGATTCAACGATGAGCAAATAGCATATGTTAAAGAATTACTATTATTCATTTCTCAAAATGGTAAATTTGAAAGAACTGATTTATTAAGAGAAGAACTAAACTTTAATGGCATATTTAACAGCCAAGAAATAGGTGCTTTAATTAAAGATTTAGAGGAAAGATTTTAGGAGGTAAAAGCATGTTAACAGGAAATATTTATGGTATTCATATTAAAAATAAAAACACTTGTTTAAGTAAAGACAATCCACATATTTGCATTGGATGGTCTATTATGGGCGATTTATCTTCATATGATACTAGAGAAAAACTTGAAAAAGCTCATGCAGCTATACCTAAGTTCTCGTCAGATAGTAAAAATAGTAGAGCTAATCAAGTTGGACAATTACAAAGATTTGTTAATGAAACAAAAATCGGAGACTATGTTCTTTTCAGCAGAGATGGTGGAGTTCATATTGGTAAAATAGTATCTGATTATTATTTCAATGAAAATGAAGATGCTTCAGAAGATTCGGATTATAGAAATGCAAGAAAAGTAGAATGGATTAAACACGTTTCTATTAATGTTTTCTCAGAAGAATTTAAAAACTCAATGGGGTCTTTTATGTCATATTTTTCTATGACTAAATATGCTGAAGAAGTAGAAAATGTTTTAAATGATACTTACTTAGAAAACAATGAGTCTTTCTTAAGATTAAAAGAAGCAAGTGAAATTAATCCATACACATATGATGGTTCTTACTTACTAACTCGTAAGGTAGTAGAAGCCTATAAAGAAGCAAATTTTGATTTGATAGATAATAAAGACATTGAATTGATTTATTTTTCAACTATTGGTACTTGGAGATCATCATTTCAAAATAAAAAGGAAAGAGCTTTAAATTCTAACTTGCCTATTTCTAAAAAAGAAGAAATTGTTAGTTTAATTGATAAACTAGAACAAGATACTTTAAATAGAGTTTATGAACATTCATCAGATGCAGGCAGTGACAAGCCAATAATGGGGATGTTTGGAACTGGGTTTGGAAGCTTTAACAAAACAGATAACGAAGCAATAAAAAAGTTAATTAATTTATTTGTCGAAGTTGCAGAATGTCCAACTGAAGATATATGTTTGAATTTTGTAAAAAACACATTAAATGAAGAAATTAGAGGAGTCAAAACAGGAGTTCTTACTACTATTCTTCATTGTCTTCAACCTTGTTATTTCCCTATTATTAACGGAAGCAACCAAGGTGATGCTAAGTCACTATATAGTAGATTAGGAATAATCATTAATAATCCTACTGAAATTACAAGTTACATAGAAAATGTTTATGAAATTAAAGCTTTTAGAGATAAATATTTTTCTTTCAAAAACTATCGTGTTTTAGATATTGAGTCTTGGAATGTTCAAACTCCAGCTGAAGAACTAAGAACTATCGATTGCTTTATTAACGAAGAAGGTATATTTACTTGTAATAGTGGAATAGATGCTAGTGCTTGGAAATCTTTATTACAAGATAAAGAAGTAACTTCAGAAGCAATAATTGAATTACTTAAAGTTTGGTATGAACAGGAAAACCATGAAGCTAGCTGCAAACAAATATCTAACTTTATTGATGATGAAACAAAAGGAGTTGCTTATTACAACTCAACAATTGTGAATTATTGCAAAACAATTTGTAAGAAATTAAAACTTAAAATCAATGACGAAGATAATAATAGATATTTCCCTATATTAATGGATGGTCGTAATGCAGTGTATGAAGGCTCAAAAGTTTATAACTGGATATTAAAAGAAGAAGTAGTCGAAGCTTTAGAAGCATTAGGATTGGTGAGTGAAATGGTTGAAGAAGTTAAAAAGATTTATGATTCATATAGTAAAGATGACTTTTTAAAGAAAGTGTTCATAGAAAAAGAAGAATACCAAGATATCTATGAACAATTAATTAGAAAGAAAAATATCATCTTACAAGGATCTCCAGGTGTTGGTAAGACTTTTATGGCTAAAGAATTAGCTTATTCATTTATTGGCGAAAAGAATAACAGTGTTATTGAAATGATTCAATTCCATCAAAGTTATTCATACGAAGACTTCATTTTTGGCTATCAACCAACAGAAGATGGAACTTTCAGATTGACTCCTGGAATATTCTATTCTTTCTGTAAGAAAGCTGAGAAAAATAAAGATGTTCCTCACTTCTTTATAATTGATGAAATCAATAGAGGTAACTTAAGTAAAATCTTTGGTGAGTTATTTATGCTTATTGAAAATGATAAGAGAGGAAAACATCATTTGACTTTATCTCATACAAAAGAAGCTTTCTCAGTCCCTGAAAATTTATATATTATAGGTATGATGAACACAGCTGATAGAAGTTTAGCAATCGTGGATTATGCTCTTCGTAGAAGATTTAGTTTTATAAGTGTTAAACCAGCATTTGAAAATCCTAAGTTTAGAAAATATTTATTAGACAATGGTACTGAAGAATCATTAGTACAAAAAATAATTGAAAGATTTACTGAACTAAATCAAGTTATCACAGATGATGCCTCTTTAGGTGCAGATTTTGCAATAGGACATAGCTACTTCTGTGATAGTAAAAAACAAATTACAGAAAAAACTTATAACGATATCATCAAGTATGATATTAAACCAATTCTTGAGGAATATTGGTTCGACAATAGAGATAAAGCAGAACAAAGATTAAAAGAATTATTGAAATAGGTGGTGAGAATATGGCTAATGAATTTAAAGTCCCAATAAAAAATATTTATTATATGCTTTGCTATGCATGGAACGTTACTGATTATTCAGATAGCACAGTATGTGGGAACGAAAAGTTTGATGACATATATAATTTATTAGCTAGAATTCTTATTAAAGAAGTTAGCTTGCTTTTGAAGCGTGGCTTCTATAAAGAATATATTGAAAAAACGGAAACTTTATCTAATCTTAAGGGACAAATAAACATAAATGCTTCGGTTCAGCAAAACACTTTAAAAAATATGAAGATGGTTTGTTCTTATGATGATTACTCAGAAAATGTTTTGTTTAATCAAATTATTAAAGCTACTTTAATGGATTTTATTAAGTATTCAGGTTTAGATAGAGAACTTCAAAATCAAATTAGAAAGCTACTTTTATCTTTTAATAATATTGATTTAATCTCAGTGGAAAGAAAACATTTTGCAATGCTAAGATTCCACAGAAATAATTTAAATTACCTTGTAATAATGAATGTTTGTAAACTTTTTAAATATGGACTAATTGCTAATACTGAAAATGGCTCTATAAAATTTGCAAACTTCATTTCAGATGAACAAATGCAAAAAGTCTATGAAATATTCTTACTTAATTTTTATAAGAAACATTTAGATAAAAAAATCTATAAAGTTCATGCTCCTAAAATTAAATGGCGTTTAGATTCTAAAGCTGAGGAAGAGTGGGGAGGATTATTTGATGTTGAAGATAATCCTGGCGATAGAAGAACAGATATAGTAATTGAAAATTCAGAAAAGAATATTCAGTTCATAATTGATGCAAAGTACTATAAAGAAACATTAATTGCAAAGCATTATAATGAATCTGAGTTAACTTACAGAACCTCACATTTGAATCAAGTTAGAGGCTATTTAGAAGATAGTGATTTTAATGGAAAAAAAGTCGGAGCCTTGATGTATCCTACTTTAAATATTGATTTAGAAAAAGGAAGAATAATTCCTATAGTTGGAACTCCTATTATCATTAAGACGCTTAATCTTGATACAGATTGGGAAACCATACAAAACGATTTATTAACATTTGCTCATAAAGTTTTATAAAATAAAATAGGCTTCTTGCTTAGTTGATAGGTAGGGAGTTTTTTTGTTGTATTAATTATTTGTAGTTCCGTATTTGTTAGCTAATTCATCTCTATGTTTTACATTTGCAATAATGTTGGTAAAACAGATATAGACGAATTATGGATAACAACGAATTATAAGAAAGAATTTTCTGTTTTCAAATATAAAAGTATCATCAAAAATTTTACAGTGTAAAGTTTGTTATGATAACTTTATACGTCAAGAAAATTGTTTTATAATAAAATTTGTTTTCGAAAAAAATATAACTATTTATAATGGTATTAGTGCTCCTATAATTTTATAGTACAAGGATGTAAATGGTAATTGATAGAGTCAATCTTTTTTTTTGTTTCAAGAAATACTATATATAAAAGTAATATGGAAAGTTATTCAAAATTTAAAGAATATACAGACGAAGATGTTGGGTTAGAATATTTTAGAAGCAGTCATAAATGTTCTCCATTTATTTAAATTCACTTTAAGAATAAAGAAAATTTAATTTATAATTATTTTAAAATAATAAAACAATTAAAATAAGGATATTTGTTAAAAGATTTATTAATATATTCTTTAAGGTTGAATTATCAATATTTTTTTATCAGCAATTACTTATGCTATATGTATATACAATAAAATTAGAATGAATTATTTAATAGATTATCATATATGATAATCAATGGTTTGAATGCAATTGCGGTAAAATAGGAAGTTTCAAAACGTTGTAATATTAAATTTGTATATTTTCAATCACCTATTTAAATGTATTAAAATTCGCAAACGCACATTTTTTGTTTAAGAACTAAATTAAAAAGCTTGCAATCTAAATGATTTAATGATAAAATAAAGGTACTTAAAAAGGAGATAACTATGGCTTTGAATTATAATAAATTATGGAAATTGTTAATAGATAAAAACATTAAAAAATCCGATTTAGAAAAATTAGCAGGAGTAAGTAGATCTACAATTACAAAATTAGTAAATTGTGAAAATGTACATACCGATGTTTTGGTGAGGATTTGTAAAGCACTTGAATGTGAAATAGGAGATATTGCAGAGATTACAAAGGAGGGGATATAATGAATTATATTGGTTCAAAATATTCGCTGTTGGATTTTTTACATGAGGTAATAGGAGATGTTTCGGGGTATAAAGATGGTGAAAATTATGTGTTTGCTGATTTATTTGCTGGAACTGGAATTGTAGGATCTTATTATAAATCTTTAGGATGTACGGTTTTATCAAATGATATTCAATATTATAGTTATGCAATTATAAAACATTATATTGAAAATAATACAGGGAATATTAGAATGGATTTGTTTGATTACTTTAATTCACTGCAAGGTGTTGAAGGGTTTGTTTATAAAAATTATTGTCTTGGTTCTGGCAGCAAAAGAAACTATTTTACTGATGAAAATGGAAAAAAATGTGATGCAATAAGACTTGAATTAGAAAGAATGTTTTTGGAAAAAGAAATTGATGAACATTCATATTATTTCTATTTGGCGAGTTTAATAAATTCAATTGACAAATATGCAAATACAGCTTCTGTTTACGGAGCATTTTTAAAACACATAAAAAAGTCGGCACAAAAGCAATTTGTTTTAGAACCGCTCAAGGTAATTGATGGTATTAATGGACAAGTTTTTAATGAAAATATTAATGAGTTAGTAAAACATATTTCAGGAGATGTATTGTACTTGGATCCTCCATACAACTCTAGACAATATTGCAGTAATTATCACGTTTTGGAAACTATTGCTCGATACGATAATCCTATATTATTAGGTATGACTGGATTACGTGAAACCGAATCTCAAAAAAGTGTATTTTGTTCAAAAAGGACTGTGGAAAAAGCTTTTGAAGATTTAATTGCAAATGCGAAATTTAAATATATTTTCTTAAGTTACAATAATGAGGGATTAATGTCTTTAGAGACAATTGAAAGAATTATGTCAAAATATGGTGATTACTCCTATCACACTAGAACATATAAACGATTTAAAGCCGATAAGGATATAAATAGAAACACTGGTGGTAGTGAAACGATTGAATATCTTCATTGTTTAGTAAAGAAGTAGTGAAAATGGCAAAGTATAATGATTTAGATATGAAGAATTGGAAGGAATACAAAGATATTTCGACTGACTCATTATGGATAATAAATAGAAGAGATAGTAGTGGCGCACATAAATTTAAATACCACGGTAATTTTGTACCACAAATACCACACCAATTGCTATCAAGATATACAAAAAAAGGTGACTGGATTTTAGATCCATTTCTTGGCGGAGGAACAACATTAATAGAAGCCCAAAGAATGGGGAGAAATTCAATAGGTATAGAACTTCAAAAACAAGTTGCTGAAGAAACATCTAAAATAATAAAAACAGAAGTAAATGAGAAAGTAGAAACAATAGTTCTAAATGGCAATTCTAAAAATTATGATATTAAATCATTTTTAAATGAAAAAGGTATAGATTATGTTCAGTTTATTATTTTTCATCCTCCTTACTGGGATATTATTAAATTCTCAGAAGATGTCGAGGATTTATCGAATTGTAAAACTTTAGAAGCTTTTAAGAGTGATTTTGGTGAAGTTATAGATAACTGTACTAGTGTATTAGAAACCAATCGTTATTGTGGGGTTGTAATCGGTGATAAATACTCCAATAGTCAAATAGTTCCATTAGGTTTTATTTGCATGAATTTATTTTTAGAGAGAGGTTTAATATTAAAAGCAATTATTGTTAAGAATATTGGAGATACTGAAGGTAAATCCAATCAACAAGCTATATGGAGATATAGAGCACTCTCAGCTGATTATTATGTATTCAAGCACGAATATATATTAATATTCAAAAAAGTAGGAAAAAAAAAGAGGAAATAGCATTGATAATAGCTGTTTCCTCTTTTTTTTAGAAAATTAACTCTCCGTTATTGTTGTTGAAATGAATAATTTTTGTTTTAGAAATGAGAACATTTTCAGATTGGTAACCACTCCAATCATAATTTATTACTTCATTTTCTAAATTATGTAATTTTAATTTTGTGCTGTTTCTTGAAAGTGGAATACCGTCTGAAACAATTATTGGATGAATTATTATTGTTTTATTTAATCTAAGATAATAAGGTAAAATATAATCTTTTAACCATATTAAATAGCCTTCTATTTGATATTTTATTCTATCAGTTATTTTTTCATCTTTCATTTCAATTAACGAAATTTCTATTAGGTCTTTTTTTTCTTGAATTACAAATGTATCTATCCTGTGTTCGCCAAAACTACACATAACCTCATTGCCTATCCAAGTCACAGGTGCGTCAGAAAATAATAAACTTTTATAATTTGAACCTTTAAGAATTTGAATTATAAAATATTGTATATAATGTTCAAAAGCTCTTTTGTTGGAATAACGATTGTAAATATTTTGTTTCATTTTTTCAATTATATTTATTTTTCTACCAGAATAAATATAGTTCTCATTAATTAATATTATTTCTTTTTTTCCAGAGTCGAAAGAAAAGTTTTTTCCAACTAATTCTATATTGTTATTAGATAATTTTTTTTCTAATATGATATATTCCTGATCTGTAATCATAGTGCAACCCCTGTTACCACCTAATTTGCGATAAATCAAGGACCAACATATTTCATCAGGATAAATTACATCTTTGAGAGAGTCTAAACAATCATATTCAGATAAACCATATTTGTAGACTTTGAAAGGTTTTAAAAGAATTCTATAAGTTAAAATTTTACCTAAATCATTTACTAAAAAATTTTCATCGTCATTTGGATCTAAGAAAAATTCGCTTTCAGCCTCGAAAATACCATAAAATTTAGATATTTGAGTTACAAAAAATAAAATTTTATCTCCTTTTTTTATTCTTGAAACATCTGTTATCATTCCAACAGATCTTTTTTCATCAAACGTATTTATTTTAATTGAAGCATCAAAAATAAAATTTGTAGAAACATTTGATGCTCCAGTTCCGGCAAATTTATACTCTAAGTGATATTTGAATGTCACTTCATTAACAATAAAAACATGAGCCATATTAATTCCTCCTTAATCATACGAAATATAAATGATGTCGCTTTGAAGTGAAAACGTGATGCCGTTATCTTCAATTTCAATTTCATTTATTCCGTTTTTTGCGATGTGTTCCATATAAACACTTATTTTCTTTCGTAAAATAGTAAAATCACTTTTCATAGCTAAACATTCATACGAATCTTTCCCGTCACAGACAACATATAACCTATTAAGCATTTGTTTTCTAGATTGTTGAGACTGGTTTTTATAATACCATCTAATCATTTCATTTTTACCAATGCGTGTCTTTAAATCAAATGGACGATGAGCTAATTTTGCGGGATAAATTGTCAATTTAACATCAAAAGGTATACCATTAATATATATATCCACATCGTGGTTATATACATCTTCATCGTGAATAGCCCCATATTCACAAAATATATATTCACAAGCAATTGATGTCATAAAATTGTACCAACGGTGTAATGTGTATTCTTTTTCAACACCAGTCAATTCAATTTGTTGGATGCACTTGTCAAGGGTGTCGCATCTATAAATAAAATTACTGCGTTTATCTAAAACATTATTTTGCATTTTCCAGTCTGCTTTTATAAGTGATAAACACCTTTTTAAATCAGATTCTATATTTTTATTCATTTTTTTTCTCCATCAAGTGTTTTCTAAATTCAATAGGGTCGTACCAAAAACAACCTATACAACCATTTTCCTCTCCATTATGATAAGGTCCACCGCAATAGTATGACATTGGATAGCCTAACTTTTTTGCATCATAACGGATACCCGTTCTCTTGCATTCCTTGCAAAATTGTCTTTTAGCATCATTGGCTGCTTTACTAAGAGGTTGAAAGTCCGATAATTGTTGGTCTTCATTTCTCATAACACGCGCCTCGTTTTTCATTCCGTTTTTATGGTCTACTTCAGGTTTGGAAGTTCCTAAAACAACACAACGTTGGCTACTAATAGTTCTTTTGATTTCAACATTAATATGTTGTGAATAATCTTCGTTGTTAAATCCGTTTAATCGAATAGCGTCAATTCCATTTCCGGGGGTAATATTTTTATTAAATTCTATAATGTATTTTTTTGCTAGTGTGGATTCTTTTCTAGCCCAAGATGCTCCGTTTCCAAAGGCTAGATCAGCGTATTCTCCAACAAATTCAGTCACAAATACCCATCTTGTTACTCCGTTTTCATCTGGCTTTGCAAGTTGTAAAAATAATTCATTTTTTGTCATTATGACAAGTCTCCTTTTTTATAAATTAAGATATAAGACTCTAATTGTCAGTGTTAGACTCTTCCCAAGTGTATTCCATTATATCTTTAAAGTCGCAATGTAATGCTTCGCAAATTTTACACAGCACATCTGTTGTTATGTTTTCTCCTTTTGTCAGTTTAGCAATAGAAGAAGAACTTATACCAGTATATTCCATAAGTTTTTTTTTGTTCATTTTTTTATCGAGTAGTAACTTCCATAATTTTTTATAACTTATCATTATAACCTCTCCTTTTTATTGTTCTTTATCCTAATTTTAGTTGTTTAAATTTAATATTTTATAAAAAAATGAAAACTTAAATT